>CANBTZ010000118.1 GCA_947372495.1 Comamonadaceae bacterium
CACCACCTTGCGCGTGGACCCGGCAGACCCCGCAAGCGCGGTGCAGTCCGTGTCGCCCTTGGTGCGCACCCGGGGCGAAGAAATCGGTCTGCGCAGCGAATGGCTGCCCGGCTGGACATCGACGCTGGCCTTGTGGCAGATGCACATGGCTTCGGAGTTGCTGTTTGTGGGCGATGCAGGCACCACCGAGCCCTCGCGACTCTCGCGGCGGCGTGGTGTGGAATGGCACCATTTCGTGGCGCTCAACGCGCACTGGGCGATCGATGGCGACCTGGCCTGGTCGCAAGCCCGATTCACCGATGGCGGTCTGGCGGGCCCTTACATTCCCGGTGCTGCCAGCACCACGGCCAATCTGGGTTTGAGCTGGGACGGGCAAGGCCCGTGGTCGGGCGCGCTGCGCTTGCGCTATTGGGGTGCGAGACCGCTGGTGGAAGACAACAGCTGGCGCGCCCCCGCTGCGGCCTGGGTCAACTTGCGCGTGGGCTACCGCACATCTAAGCATGAGCAGTGGGCGCTTGATGTGTACAACCTGCTTGACCGCCGGGTCAACGACATCGAGTACGCCTATGTGTCCAGGCTCGCGGGCGAAAGCGCTCAGGGCTTGCTGGACCGGCATGTGCACCCGGCCGAGCCGCGCACGGTTCGGCTGCGCTGGACGCACCGTTTTTGAGAACTGAGCGCTTGTCAGTTTCGCACTGGGCGCGGTTTGGTTTAATGGCACTTATTCCTGAACAGGAGACACCATGAGCGACACATCGGCTTTCGGCTTCGGCAAATTCGTCCCGGGCTTTGACTTCTTGCAAAACCTGTCGCAAACCGCGTCCAAGACCGCGCCTGCTGCGGGGGCGATCCCCGGCATGTCCAGCTGGGTCGCGCCCACGCTGAACGTGGAAGAAATCGACAAGCGCATTCAAGAGCTCAAGGCCGTGCAGTTCTGGCTGGAACAAAACGGCACGGCGCTCAAGGCCACCATCCAGGCGCTCGAAGTGCAAAAGATGACCCTGACCACCTTGCAGGGCATGAACGTGAGCATGGCCGACCTGGCCAAGGCCTTCACCGCCAAGCCGCCTGAAGCCGCTGCACCTGCTGCCAAGCCAGAACCTGTTCCTGAAAAGACCCCCGAACCTGAGGTGGCGCCAGAGCCTGAAGCCCCATCCAAAGCCAAGCCCAAAGCCCAAGCCAAGGAGGGCGCTGACAAACCAGCGGTCGACCCAATGGCCTGGTGGGGCTCGCTCACGCAGCAGTTCCAGAGCATTGCAGGTGCCGCCATGAAAGACGTGGCGCAAGAAGCCATGAAAGCCCAAGCGGCTGCCAAAGCCGCCGCTGCTGCGGCTGCCAAAGCCGCCGCTGCTGCGGCTGCAAAACCAGCGGGCCAAGCTGCAACCCAGCCTGCCGCAGCCAAGAAGGCTGCCGGAAAAGCGCGCAGCGCCAAAAGCACACCTGCCAAAAAAGCCCCCGCCAAAAAGGCCGTGCGCAAAGCGCCCGCACGCAAGCGCCCCGCCGCATGAAGCTGTTTCCCAGCGGTCATGCCACGCACCCGCAGTGGCGCATGGCCGCAGGCCTGGCCATGGCTCAACTGCGTGCGCAGATGGCCTTGCCCGGCTTTGCCGTCGAGCCTCGCTTGGGCCTGCTGTACATCACCGACCACTACGCGCCCGAAGCGCAGGCCATCCTGGATCACCTGCGCGAAGAGCTGCCCGGGGTGAGCGATTGGGCGGGTTGCACGGGCGTGGGCATCGCGGCCAGTGGGGCCGAGTATTGGGACGAGCCTGCGCTGGCGATCATGCTGTGCGATTTGCCGCCTGAGCAATACCAAGTGTTCTCGGGTGTGGCGCCACTGCCTGCCAGCTGGCGCGCACAAACCGCGCTGGTGCACGCCGAGCCGCAAACCCCGGAGCTGACTGAGTTGATCGCCGAGCTGGCCAGCCGTACCACCGACGGCGCGCTCATGGGCGGCTTGGTGTCGAGCCGCCAGCAGTCGGTGCAGTTTGCTGTGAAGTCGAACGCAGCACGAGGCGTTTGGCAAGGGGGCTTGAGCGGCGTGGCCTTTGGCCCCGAGGTGGCCTGCATCACCCGCGTGACGCAGGGCTGCCTGCCCGTGGCGGGCGAGCACCACATCACCCGGGCGGACCAGCATGTGATTTTGGAGCTCGACGCGCAGCCCGCACTTGAAGTCATGCTGCGCGAGCTCGACATCTCTTTGGACGAGCCGCAACGCGCCATTGCCGTGGTGCGCTCCACCTTGGTGGGCTTGAGCTTGCCCGGCGACGCGGCCGTGGGCCGCACAGGCCACCTGCAGCAAGACGTGCGGGTGCGCCACATCGTGGGGCTGGACCCGATGCGTCAGGGCGTGGCCGTGGCCGAGCACCTGCAGAGCGGAATGCGCGTGGCGTTTTGCCAGCGCGACGCCAAGGCCGCGCGGGCCGACTTGGTGCGCATCTGCGCCGAAATCCGCGAAGCGCTGGAGCCAGAAAGCCTGCCACTGGAGGCGGCCTTGCTGCAAAGCCCCGACGCCACGCAAACCCTGCCCCTGGGCGGCCAGCGCATCGCCGGGGCGGTGTATGTGAGCTGCACCGGGCGCGGCGGTGGCCATTTTGGTGGCCCCAGCGCCGAGATGCAGATCGTGCGCCACGCGCTGGGCGATGTGCCGCTGGTCGGGTTTTACGCCGCAGGCGAGATCGCGGGCAGCCAGCTCTATGGCTACACCGGGGTGCTGACGGTGTTCACGACCGAGTGACGGTCAGCTGCTCGCAAAAGTCATGCAATGAAATGGCCTGGATGTCTGCCCCCAGCGGGTAGGCCTCTTGACCTGGATAGACCACCCATTTTCGGCGGGGGCTGAGGTCATCGCAGGCGCTGTGAAAGCCTCGCTCGACTTTGGGGGCGCTGCTGCGTTTGATTTCAATGGCCCAAAGATCGCCCCCCGGCCAGGCCAGCAGCAAATCAATTTCTGCGCCACCGCTGGTTCGGTAGAAATAGCCCGTGACCCCTGCAGGCGCGCAGGCCAAAATGGTTTCAATGCAGTAGCCCTCCCAGCTGGCGCCAAGCACCATGTGTGAGAGCAGACGCTCCTTCGATTCGATGTCCAGCAGCGTGTGCACCAGACCGCTGTCTCGCACATAGACCTTGGGTGCTTTGACCAAGCGCTTGCCCGTGTTGGTGTGCCAAGGGGCCAGCCTGCGCACCAGCAGCAAATCACACAAAAGATCGATGTAACTTTGCGCAGTTTTGGCGTCCACGCCCAGATTGCGCGCCAGTTGGGCCACATTGAGCAGACCGCCTTGGTGGTGTGCCAGCATGGTCCAAAAACGCCGCAAGGTCTCTGCGGCGATGCGCGGCCCGAATTGCGGAATGTCCCGCTCCAGATAGGTGCGGATGAAGTTTTCACGCCAACGCATGCTGCGTGCATCGGTAGAGGCGTTCAGGCTTTGCGGAAAACCGCCCCGAAGCCACAGCATTTCCATGCTGTCTTTGCCCGTCTCCAAGACGTTCAGCGGGCCCAGTTCCAGATAAGTGATGCGACCGGCCAGAGTCTCGCCCGATTGGTGCAGCACATCCAAGCTGGCTGACCCCAGCAACAAATACTGACCTGACGAGCGGCCCGTGCGCCGAGCCTGGTCAATCAGGCCGCGCAGCACTGGAAACAAGCCTGGGGCCCTGTGCACTTCGTCGAGGATGACCAGTTTGTCCAAGTGACTTTCCAGGTACAACTCGGCTTGGGCCAGCTTGCTGCGATCCCGCTCCGATTCCAAGTCGAGATAAACATGGGGGATGTCGCGTGCGACTTCCAGTGCCAGCGTGGTTTTGCCCACTTGCCTTGGGCCAAGCAAGGCAACGGCAGGCGAGAAGCGCAGTTCTTCTTCCAGTAAAGGTTGCAGATGGCGTTTAAACATCCTTGTAATTATGGATTTCAATTCCATGATTTGCAAGGATGAAAATTTGAAGCTTTGTGTTTTGTACGTTCCGACGTGTGACCAGGATGTTCGGGGCATCGACACATGCGTGCGCAGGCGCATCGCCATCCTTATGCTTTCCAGATGCCCGGCCTGCTAATCTGAGCGGACATGGCACACACCTTTCCCGTGAAACGCATTCTTTCTTTCTGGCCTGCCATCGCCATCTGGGCGGTTTTTGCCGTGCTCATGGTGGCGCTCGATGGCGTCTGGAGCCTGGGCAATCTGGCTTTGCTGCTGGTGCTGTGCAGCACGCTGGCCAGCTTTTGGTTGTCGGCGGCCGTGTCGGTGGTGGTGTCTGCCGCAGCGGTGGCCTGGTTCAACTGGTTTGCCGTGCCGCCGCGCTTCACTTTCCATGTCGAGCTGCATCAAGATTTGCTGCTGCTGGTGACGCTGCTGTGCACCAGCAGCGTGATCAGCGTGCTCATGGCCCGCTTGCGCAGCCACGCCCTGGCGCAAGAGCAGGTGGCCGAGCAGGCGCGGCGGCAGCAAACGCTGGCCACGCAACTGCAGCAGGCAGCCAGTGTGCCTGAGCAAGTGCGCGTGGCCCAGGCGCTGCTGTCCGACTGGACCGGGTGCGCCGTCTCCTTGCTGCTGCAGCGGCCCGAACTGGGCGACGCGTGGTTCGGTCCAGCAGCTCAGACCGAACCCCCAGCGGCCTTGCGGCCGCAGCTGGTCGCCTGCATTCAGGAGCAAAGCGCCATCGGTCCGGGCACAGGGCGGTATGAGAACCTGTCTGCGTTGGTCTTGCCTTTGCGCGCCGGGGTGCGCGTGATCGGTGCGCTGGCGCTGGACCCTGAGCCTGTGCGCGAGCCGCCCGTGTCACTGGCCGCCTTGCAAAATTTGGCCCGGCTTCTGGCGGATGAGATCGAACGCCTGCAGTCGCGCCAGCAAGCGCAGCAGGCCCACGAACATTTGCAGACCCAGCAGTTGCGCAACACTTTGCTGGCGGCCATTTCGCACGACTACCGCACACCGCTGGCCACCATCACCGGAGCCGCCTCCTGGATGGCGCAGCAGGCTGCGCAGGTGCATGACCCGCGCACAGAACAGCAAGCCCAGACCATCCTGGCCGAGGCGGGGCATTTGCACCGCATGACCACCCACACCTTGCAACTGGCGCGGCTGGATGGCCTGGACGCACCCTTGCAATGCAGCTGGGAGTCGGTCGAAGAACTCTGGGGCGTGGTGTTGGCCTCGGCTCGCAGACGCTACCCTGAACGCACCTTGCAGGCCGATGTGCCGCCGGGTTTGCCCTTGCTGTGGTGCGAGCCCATCTTGCTGGTGCAGTTGTTTGAAAACCTGGTGGACAACGCCATCCACTACAGCCCGGCCGACGCGCCCGTGCGACTGCAGGCGCGGCAAGTGGCCGGGGCCATCGAGATGGCTGTGATGGACCGGGGTGTGGGCATCCCTGCCGAGTGGCACGACAAGGTCTTTGATCCGTTTTTCCGCATGCAAAGTGCCGAGCGCCCCGACCCGAACCAAGACGCCATGGCCCGCCGTGGCATGGGGCTGGGCTTGGCGCTGTGCCGCGCGGTGGCCAAAGCGCACCAGGCAAAAATCTGGATCGAGGCGCGAGAGGGTGGTGGCTCTGTGGTGCGCTTGCGCATGCCCTTGCGAAGCCAACCTGTGGCGCAATCCGAGGAGTCCGAAGCATGAGCATGCATGTGCTGCTGGTGGAGGACGACCGGGCATTGCGCCAGACCCTGCACTCGGCACTCGAGACCGAGGGTTACGCCGTCACCGGCTCGGGCAGTTGCGCCGATGCCCTGGCCCTGCTGGTGCACCACCCGCAGCCGTTTGACCTGGTGGTGCTGGATCTGGGTCTGCCCGATGCCGATGGCAGCGAGCTGCTGGCCTGGGTTCGCCAGCACCGCAGTTTGCCCGTGCTGGTGATCTCGGCCCGCCACGACGATGCGGGCAAAGTGCGCCTGCTGGACGCCGGGGCCGACGACTACCTGGTCAAACCCTTCAGCGTTCAGGAATTGCTGGCCCGCATGCGTGTGAGCCTGCGCCATCGAGGCGTGCAAGTGCAGACCCCGGTGACGCATTACGAGGTGGGCGGCTTGCAAATCGATCTGGCGCGGCACACGGTGCAGCTGCACGGGCAGGCGGTGCGCTTGACGCCGACCGAATTCAAACTGCTCGCCCGCCTGGCGCGCCAAGCTGGGCAGGTGGTCACGCACCGCCAGTTGCTGCTGGATGTGTGGGGGGCAGAGCATGTGGACCAGGTGCATTACTTGCGCCTGTACATGGGCCAATTGCGGGCCAAGCTCGAAGCCGTTCCGGCCGAGCCCCATTGGCTGCTGACCGAGCCGGGTGTGGGCTACAAATTGGCCGAAGCCGAAGGCTGAGATCAAGGCCACGGGCGCTTCCAGGGCCTGATGCGCACTGATGCTCACTTATGCGTTCCTGATGCGCACCCGGGCAAGCTGTGGTTTCGTTCACTATTGGCACCCGACATGTCTGCTTCTGCTGTGTCTTCTTCCGATCCCCAGGGGTCTGCTCACAACGCCCGTCATGGACTGGGCGCACTCACGCTGGCCGCGCTGGGCGTGGTCTATGGCGACATCGGCACCAGCCCGCTGTACACCGTCAAAGAGGTGTTTGCACCGCACACCGGGGTGGCGCTCAACGCGCACAACATCATTGGCGTGGTGTCCGTCATCTTGTGGGCCCTGATGCTGGTGGTCACGCTCAAATACGTGATCCTCATCCTGCGGGCCGACAACCGAGGCGAAGGCGGCGGCTTGGCGCTGACCGCCTTGGCGGCGCGTGCCGTGCAGGACTCGCCGCGTTTGCGAAAAGTCTTGCTCTTGCTGGGCCTGTTCGGCGCCACGCTGTTTTATGGCGACAGCATCATCACCCCCGCGATTTCGGTCATCGGCGCGGTCGAAGGCATCGAGGTCATCACGCCCGCCATGACGCCTTATGTGGTGCCTTTGTCCGTGGTGGTGTTGCTGGGCTTGTTTGCCGTGCAGCGCTTTGGCACGCATTCGGTCGGGCGCTTTTTTGGCCCGGTGATCGTGCTGTGGTTCGTGACCCTGGGGGCATTAGGTGTGGTGCACATCGCACGTGAGCCCATCATCTTGCAGGCGCTCAACCCGGTGCACGCCTGGCACTTTTTGGTCGAGCGTGGCCCGATGGTGTTGGCTGCTGTGGGCGCGATCGTCTTGGCGCTCACAGGCGCGGAAGCGCTGTACGCCGACATGGGCCACTTTGGCCGCAAACCCATCCAATTGGCTTGGACGACCTTGGTGTTGCCCGGCTTGGCGCTGAACTACATGGGCCAAGGCGCTTTGCTGATGCAAGACCCCTCCGCACTGGAGAACCCGTTTTACCGCATGTTCCCCGAGTACTGGATGGTGGGCGCGGTGGTGTTGTCCACGCTGGCCGCGATCATCGCTTCGCAGGCGGTGATTTCGGGCGCGTATTCCATGACGCGGCAAGCCATCTTGTTGGGCTTTTTGCCGCGCATGGACATCCACTTCACCTCAGAAAAAGAGTCGGGCCAAATTTTCATTCCGGCGGTCAACCGCGCTTTGCTGGTCGGCGTGGTGCTGGCCGTGCTGGCGTTCAAAAGCTCGTCGGCGCTGGCCGGGGCCTATGGCATCGCCGTCACGCTGACCATGGCGATCACCACCGCACTGACGTTTTTTGTGGTCTACAAAGCCTGGAAGATGCCACTGGCGCTGGCGCTGGGGGCCACGGGATTTTTCCTGGTGGTGGACTTGTTCCTCTTCGCAGGCTGCGCCATCAAGCTGTGGGACGGCGGCTGGTTCCCGCTGGCCATGGGCTTGATGCTGTTCCTGTTCATGACCACCTGGGCGCGTGGCCGTGAATTGCTGGTCGAGACCATCCGGCAAGACGGTTTGGAGTTGAACGCCTTCATCGAGATGCTGGAAGCCCATCCGCCGCACAGCGTGCCGCGCACGGCGGTCTACCCAGTGGCCAATCCTGAGACGGTGCCGCAAGCCATGCTGCACAACATCAAACACAACCAGGTTTTGCACGAGAAAAACGTGATCCTCACCGTGCTGTTTGACGAAGTGCCTTGGGTGTCCGAGCAGAACCGTTTGCAAGTGGAGCCACTCGGCCAACACTTCTGGCGCGTGGTGGTGCGCTACGGCTTCATGAACAACCCTGACATACCTCAGGCCCTGACCGGCTGCGCAGCCCATGGGCTGAACATCTCCGCGTTTGAGACCACCTATTTCCTCAGCCGCGAAACCGTGGTGTCCACCCCTGGCACGGGCATGGCGCAGTGGCGCGAAAAACTGTTCGCCGCCATGAACCGCAATGCAGGCGGCGTGGTGGAGTTCTTCCGCTTGCCCGACAACGCCGTGGTCGAG
>CANBTZ010000119.1 GCA_947372495.1 Comamonadaceae bacterium
GCATGGCCAGTTCGTGCTGCGGGTGACTGGCCAAACCGGGGTAATGCACCCGCGCCACAGCGGGGTGCTTTTCCAGCCACTCGGCCAAAATTTGGGTGCGGGATGTTTGGGCGCGCATGCGTAAGTCCAATGTTTCGAGGCCTTTGAGCACCACCCACGCATTGAAAGGTGCCAAGGTCATGCCCCCGCTTTTGAGCACAGGCAAAAACTTCTCGGTGATCATTTGCTGTGAAGCGCACAGCGCCCCAGCCATCACGCGGCCCTGGCCGTCGAGGTACTTGGTGCCCGAGTGCATGATGATGTCGGCCCCCATGGCGGCAGGCCGCTGCAGCGCAGGCGTGGCAAAGCAGTTGTCTACGGCAAACAAAGCGCCAGCGTTGTGGGCGATGTCGGCCAACGCCTGGATGTCACACACCTCGGTCAGTGGGTTGGTGGGCGTTTCGGCAAACAACAAGCGCGTGTTCGGACGAACCGCCGCTTGCCATTCTTTCAAGTCGGTTTGCGAGACAAAACTGGACTCCACGCCGAACTTGGCCAAGTCCGAGCCAATGAGTTTGATGGTGGAGCCGAACATGGAGCGCGAGCACACCACATGGTCGCCCGCCTTCAAGAGGCCCATGCACATCATCAAGATAGCCGACATGCCCGAGGCCGTGCCCATGGCGGCTTCGGTGCCCTCCAGCGCGGCCAAGCGCATTTCCATGCTGCTGACCGTGGGGTTGCCGTAGCGCCCGTAGGTGTAGCCCTCTTCGTCGCCCGCAAAGCGGGCAGCCGCAGCCGCAGCCGTGGGCTGCACATAGCCGCTGGTCAGGTACAAGGCTTCGGAGTTTTCACCGTACTGGCTGCGTTCCACCGCAGCGCGCACAGCCAAAGTTTCGATATGCAGATCGTCCAATCGTGTGTTTGCAGTCATGCAGGTCCTCACTCACTGGCGTTGGGCAAAGCCAAACGCGAATTGTCTTCAGCGCCCTCTTCGGCTTGGGGGCGCGACTCGTTCAGGCGGCTGATGTCCTCGGCCGAGATGTCGCCGGTCACATAAATGCCGTCAAAACATGAAGCGTCAAAGGCCGACAAAGCGCCCGCACCCGACACGTGCGCTTGGGCCACGGCCGACTTCATGGCGTCCACGTCTTGGTAAATCAAGGCGTCGCAGCCAATGATTTGGCGAATTTCTTCGATGCTGCGGCCATGCGCCACCAGCTCTTCCGACGTGGGCATGTCGATGCCGTAAACGTTGGGATAGCGCACAGGCGGCGCGGCGCTGGCCATGTAAACCTTGCGCGCGCCGGCATCACGCGCCATCTGCACGATCTCGCGGCTGGTGGTGCCGCGCACGATCGAATCGTCCACCAGCAACACATTGCGCCCCTTGAATTCGCTCACGATCACGTTGAGCTTTTGGCGCACCGATTTCTTGCGCACCGACTGGCCCGGCATGATGAAGGTGCGGCCCACGTAGCGGTTTTTCACAAAACCTTCCCGATAAGGAATGCCCAGCAGGTGTGCCAGCTGCGTGGCGCTGGGACGGCTCGACTCGGGAATCGGGATCACCACATCGATGTCACTCGGTGGCACGGTAGAGATCACGCGCTTGGCCAAGGTCTCGCCCAAATTCAAGCGGGCCTGGTAGACGGAGATGCCGTCCATGGTCGAGTCCGGACGGGCGAGGTACACGTATTCAAAAATGCAGGGGCTCAGCTGCGCGCCTTCAGCGCACATGGCGGTGTGAACCTGGCCCGCAAGGTCAATGAACACCGCCTCACCTGGGGCCACATCGCGCTCGAAATGGTGCAAGGTGCCTTCCAGCGCCACCGATTCACTCGCCAGCATGACGGTGCCGTCTTTGCTGCGCCCCATGCACAAGGGGCGAATGCCATGCGGGTCACGAAACGCCAGCAGACCGTGTCCGGCAATCAGAGCGATCACTGCGTAGGAGCCCTTGACGCGCTGGTTCACGCCGCGCACAGCAGCAAACACATCTTGCGGTGCCAGCGGCAAGCCACGCGTGGTTTTTTCCAGCTCATGCGCCAGCACGTTGAGCAAGACTTCAGAGTCGCTCTCGGTGTTGATGTGGCGGTGATCGTTCGAGAACAACTCGGCCTTGAGCGCATGTGCATTGGTCAGGTTGCCGTTGTGCACCAGCACCAAACCAAATGGTGCGTTGACGTAAAAAGGCTGCGCCTCTTCTTCACTGAAGGCATTGCCTGCCGTCGGGTAGCGCACCTGCCCGAGACCGCAATTGCCAGGCAGCGCCCGCATGTTGCGGGTGCGGAACACATCGCGCACCATGCCCTTGGCCTTGTGCATGAAGAACTTGCGGTCCAACTGCGTGACGATGCCAGCGGCGTCCTGCCCCCGGTGCTGCAAGAGCAGCAAGGCGTCGTAAATCAGCTGATTGACCGGAGCGGCACTGGCCACACCCACGATTCCACACATATCTTTGTCCGTTCAAAAATTCAAATTCAATTTCAGGCTTCTGCAGGCATCAGTGCGGCAGATAAGCGCGCAAGACATCGGGCAGTATGGGTTTCAAGCCACTGAGCAGCACGTCCAGCCAGACCCGGCCTTGTGACTCCTGCCACCAGGACTGGGAAGCCATGCCCAACAGGCCAATGACCACCGTGACCACCAGCAGCAGCAACACGCCTCGCAACACCCCAAATACAGCACCCAAGGCCCGGTCCACGGGACGCAGCCCCACGGTCTCAACCACTTTTTTGAGCAGCCAGGACAGAAAACCTGCCGCAAACAAGGTCGCCACAAAAACCAACACAAAGGCCGCAGCGTATTGCACTTGCGCAGCCGCGCTTTGAAGAAAGGGCAGCATCAACGCCACGTCTTGTGCCAGCCACTGCGCCAGCACAAAGGCCGCCACCCAAGCGGCCAGGGACATCAGCTCATACACCAGGCCGCGCCAAGCGCCCAACAGCATCGACAACAGCAACACCGTGCACAGCAGCCAATCGGTGGTGGCGAGACTCATCTCAGTGGTTCAGTACGGAAGCAGGCAGGTCCAGCTTGCGAATGCGGGCTGCCGCCTTGTCCGCTTCGGCGCGGTTGTCGTAAGGGCCGACACGCACACGCGTGGTTTTCTTGCCGTCCTTGCCCTCGACCACCTGAATGTAAGTTTTGAGGCCCGCCTGCTCCAGCTTGCGACGCACTTCACGCACCTTGTCGGCATCGCTGAAAGCGCCGACCTGCAAGTTCACTTTGGTGTGTTCCGAAGCAGCCGCTTTGCCTTCCAGCAAAGCCTTGGCTTTGGCGCCATCGTTCGCAGGTTTGGCCGGGGCAGGTTTGTCTGCCTTGTCTGCCTTGGCCGCAGTCGGAGCTGGCTTGGATGGCGCAGAAGCTACCGCAGCAGGTGGGGTCGGTGCCGATGCAGCAGGCTTGGCTGGCACGCTCGCCGCAGGCTTGGGTTCGGTCACGGCAGCGGCCACGGGGGCCGCGTTGGGCAACACCACCTCTTCCTTGCCTGCATCCAGGCTGGCTTGGGGCGACACCACCGAAGACGCTGGCAGCAAAGGCTTGGCCGGGGCCTGCGCGGCAGGCACAGGCTTGGCGGCCACCAGCGGTGGGGTGTTGTCTCGGTCCGGGATCAGTATGGGCGTGTCCACCGCCACGGGGCGCGGCTGGGTGTCGAACAGCAATGGGAAAGCCACCACGGCCACAAACACCAGCACCACAGCACCCATCAGGCGGTAGCGGGCGCGTCGGCGCACCACTTCCAGACTGTCGGCTGAGCCGGCAGAAGCGCTTTCGGCGGACGTCACAGCGTTCTGACCAGGGAAACGGAACTTGAAAAAAGCCATGGCGTGGTGCTCACGGGCTCAGGTGTTTGGCTTGTAAACGGGGGATACCGTCTTGCAAAACACCGCCCACGGTATAGAAGGAGCCAAAGACGACGATTCTATCAGCCGGGTCGGCCGCCTCGATGGCCGCTTTGAAGGCCGCCATGGGGTCGGCGTGCACGCTGCTGGCGACGTCTTTGCGGGTGTTCTGGGCCTGCCAGGCCTGCTCAAGTGACGCCGCGCTGGCCGCCCGGGGCACGGGCAAATCGGTGAAGTACCAGCGGTCCATCAAGGGGTTGACCCGCGCCAGCATGGGGGCCAGGTCCTTGTCGGCCATCGCGCCAAACACGGCATGCGTGGTCGGGTAAAAGCCCATGGCGTCCAGGTTTTCGGCCAATGCGGCCACCGAATGCGGGTTGTGCGCCACGTCCAGCACCAGCACGGGCTGGCCCGGCACGATCTGAAAGCGCCCAGGCAACTCGACCATGGCCAGCCCGTTGCGCACGGCCTGCGCCGTCACCGGGATGCGCTGGCGCAAAGCCTCCAAAGCCGCCAACACGCCAGAGGCGTTGACCAACTGGTTGGCCCCACGCAGCGCCGGGTAAGCCATGCCTGCGTAACGACGCCCACGGCCGGCCCAAGCCCACTGCAGCTTGTCGCCCGAAAAATTGAAATCTTGCCCAAACCGCCACAGGTCAGCCCCCACAGCCGCCGCGTGGTCCACCACACTTTGCGGCGGCACCGGATCACTCACCACCACAGGTCGCCCGGCGCGCATGATGCCCGCCTTTTCAAAGCCAATGCTTTCGCGGTCTTTGCCCAAAATGGCGGTGTGGTCGATGTCGATGCTGGTGATCACGGCGCAATCGGCGTCAACGATGTTGACCGCGTCCAGCCGCCCGCCCAGGCCCACCTCCAAAATCGCCACATCCAGGCCAGATCGGGCCATCAGGTGCAAGATGGCCAGCGTGCTGAACTCGAAATAAGTCAGGCTCACGTCACCCCGGGCCGACTCGACCGCAGCAAAAGCCTCGGCGAAAACTTCGGCCGAGGCCGATTCGCCATGCAGGCGGCAGCGCTCCTCAAACTGCACCAGATGGGGCGAGGTGTAGACCCCAGTCTTGTAGCCCGACTCGAGCAAGATGGCTTCGAGCATGGCGCAGGTCGAGCCCTTGCCGTTGGTGCCGGCCACGGTGATGACCGGGCAATCAAAGCGCAGCGCCATCCGATCGGCCACCGCCTTGACGCGGTCCAGCCCCATGTCGATGGTCACCGGGTGGAGCTGCTCACAAAAGGCGAGCCATTCTTGTAAAGTCTTCATGGTCGGCGATTGTCGCCGAGTGCGCTCACCTTCATCGGCTCAGGCCGCGAAACACCATGAAAAACAAGTCCATCACTGTCGACGGTATCCCCACCTGCGACAGCGTCAAAAAAGCCCGCACCTGGCTGACCGACCAAGGTCTGGCCTATGAGTTCCACGATTTCAAGAAGCAAGGCGTGCCCGAAACCGAACTGGGTCAATGGGTCGCGGCTGCGGGCTGGGAGACGGTGCTCAACCGCAAAGGCACCACCTGGCGCAAGCTGGCCCCCGCTGAGCAAGCGGCCGTGGTGGACAGCGCCAGCGCCCAAGCCCTGATGCTCAGCCAAGCCAGTGCCATCAAGCGCCCGGTCATCGCCTGGCCGTCGGGTCAGATCACCGTGGGCTTCGCGCCGGAACACTGGCCCGCCTGAAGCCCTGTTCGTCACCCGTTACGAAACTTTACCCAGCCAAACTGGGATAGGCCATGTGCATTGGCTACACTTCGCCCATCTTTGGCCAACCGCTGAAACACCATGAAATCCATTGTCATCACTTCCGCCTTGCTCGCCGTCTGCAGCCTGGCCCAGGCCCAAGAGGTGGGTCAAGTGATTTCTCGCACCCCGCTTTACCAACAGGTGGTGGTGCCACGCCAAGCCTGCTCGCAAACCCCGGTTGCCGTCCAACCGCAAACCTCAGGGGCCGGGGCGGTCATGGGGGCCATTGCAGGCGCCGCAGTGGGCAGCAACATTGGCCGTGGGGATGGCCGGGCCCTGGCCACCATGGCCGGCGTCATTGGCGGTGCCATCCTGGGCGACAAGATCGAAAGCCCCGGCGCAACGCAGCTTCAAACGCAGACCACTTGCACCACCCAAAACATCTACGAAAACCGCCTGACGGGCTACAACGTGGTGTACGAATTCGGCGGCAAGCAGTACACCGTGCAGCTGCCCCAAGACCCAGGCCCCACCATCCAATTGCAAGTCACACCCGTGGGCGCACCCCGCTCTGACGCCGCACCTGAAGTGCCGCCCCAAGTCGTGTCCTCCAACACCGTGACCACCGTGGTCACCCAGCCACGTGTGGTGTATGTTCCGGCCAACACTTACTACAACCCTTGGCCCGTCTACACCAACATCAACATGGGTTGGGGCTGGGGCGGTGGCGGTCACCGCCACTGGCGCTGAGATTTTCGGCCAGCGCAGCGCATCTGGCCTAAAATCGCAGCTTGACTCTCAGACAGGGGCCATTTCAGGCCCCTGCTTGTTTTTGCGGCCCGTCCGCGCACCAGCAGCAGCACACCATGACCACCGAAAAAATCGACGGCGTGACCGTCACGACCAAAGGCAATGTTTTCTTTGACGGCAAATGCGTCAGCCACACCATCACGTATGCCGACGGCACGCGCAAATCCGTGGGCGTGATCCTGCCTTCCACACTGACTTTCAACATCGGCGCAGCCGAAATCATGGAATGCGTGTTCGGCTCTTGCGACTACAAAATCGCGGGCAGTTCGGAATGGAAGACGTCCACACCGGGCGACAAGTTCAGCGTGGCCGCCAATTCGAGCTTTGAGATCCGCGTGACCGAGGCTTACCACTACATTTGCCACTTCGGTTGATCTCCTCATGAGCACCATCCTGCAAAACCTGCCCAAAGGGCAAAAAGTCGGTATCGCCTTCTCGGGCGGTCTGGACACCTCCGCCGCCCTGCTGTGGATGAAGCAAAAGGGCGCCCTGCCCTACGCCTACACCGCCAACCTGGGCCAACCTGACGAGTCGGACTACAACGAGATTCCCCGCAAAGCGATGGAATACGGCGCCGAAAAAGCCCGCCTGGTCGACTGCCGCACCCAACTGGCCCACGAAGGCATTGCTGCCATCCAGTGCGGCGCTTTCCACATCTCCACAGGCGGCATCACCTACTTCAACACCACCCCGCTGGGCCGCGCCGTGACTGGCACCATGCTGGTGGCTGCCATGAAGGAAGACGACGTCAACATCTGGGGCGACGGCAGCACCTTCAAGGGCAACGACATCGAGCGCTTTTACCGCTACGGTTTGCTGACCAACCCAAGCCTGAAGATCTACAAGCCTTGGCTGGACCAGCTGTTCATCGACGAGCTGGGTGGCCGCGCCGAAATGAGCGCCTTCATGACCGCCAACGGCTTTGGCTACAAGATGAGCGCCGAAAAGGCCTACTCCACCGACAGCAACATGTTGGGCGCGACCCACGAAGCCAAGGACTTGGAAAGCCTGCAAAGCGGCATGAAGATCGTCAACCCCATCATGGGCGTGGCGTTCTGGAAGCCCGAAGTTGAGGTCAAGGCCGAAGAAGTGAGCGTGCGTTTTGAAGAAGGCATGCCCGTGGCCCTGAATGGCGTGGAATACGCCGACCCGGTCGAGCTGTTCCTCAAGGCCAATGAAATCGGTGGCCGCCACGGCTTGGGCATGAGCGACCAGATCGAAAACCGCATCATCGAAGCCAAGAGCCGCGGCATCTACGAAGCCCCCGGCATGGCGCTGCTGCACATCGCCTACGAGCGCTTGGTGACCGGCATCCACAACGAAGACACCATCGAGCAGTACCGCATCAACGGGCTGCGCTTGGGCCGCCTGTTGTACCAAGGCCGCTGGTTCGATCCACAGTCCATCATGCTGCGCGAAACCGCCCAGCGCTGGGTGGCCCGCGCCGTGACCGGCACCGTGACGCTGGAACTGCGCCGTGGCAACGACTACAGCATCCTGAACACCGACTCACCCAACCTGACTTACGCCCCCGAGCGTTTGTCGATGGAAAAGGTCGAAGACGCGCCGTTCAGCCCGCTGGACCGGATCGGCCAGCTGACCATGCGCAACCTCGATATCGTCGACACCCGCGCCAAACTGGGCATCTACGCACACGCTGGCCTGCTGTCGGTGGGCGAAGGCCCGCACATTTACAAGCTGGACGGCAACGGCAAGAAGTGATTTCTACCTTGCTCCAATGAAAAACGGCCTTCGGGCCGTTTTTTGTTGTCTTGCTTGGTTTTGTAGCTGTTGTCCGCCTTGTCACTACGGCCAGCCGGTCAGCCTCATACTCGCTTCGCTCGCCAAATCGGCTGATCCGGCTGGCCGCAGTGCCAAGGCT
>CANBTZ010000120.1 GCA_947372495.1 Comamonadaceae bacterium
AAGCGGTTGCGCTCCATCTCGTCGTCCAGCCGCGCATCAAACGGGTCCACGTTCACGGGCAATCGGCGTTCACGCCACAGGTAGTACCAGGTGTCTTCGTAGCCGGGCAGCACGGTGTCTGAGCTCAAGCCCAGTTGCGCCGTGAGCCCCAGCATGAAGCGCTCCGCGTCGGCGCTGGTGTAGTGGCTGGGTTCGCGTTCGTCGGCAAACACCTCGGGGTTTTGCCAGCAGGGCGTGCCATCGGCACGCCAGTAAATGCTCAGTGCCCAGCGCGGCAGTTGCTCGCCCGGGTACCACTTGCCTTGGCCAAAGTGCAAAAAACCACCCTGGCCGTATTGCTGGCGCAGCTTGTGCACCAGCTCGGTGGCCAGCCCCCGCTTGGTGGGCCCCAAGGCGTCGGTGTTCCATTCGGCGCCATCGCGGTCTTGCGTGGACACAAAGGTGGGCTCGCCGCCCATGGTCAAGCGCACGTCTTGCGCCACCAGTTGCGCGTCCACCCGATCGCCCAAAGCCAGCACATCGGTCCATTGTTCTTCGCTGTAGGGCTTGGTCACGCGGGGCGACTCGTGGATGCGCGTCACGCTCATCTCGTGGTGGAACTCGACCTCGGCTTCGTCCATCAGGCCTTCAATGGGGGCAGCGGCTGAGGGCTGGGGCGTGCAGGCCAGTGGAATGTGGCCTTCACCGGCCAGCAAGCCCGATGTGGGGTCCAGCCCGATCCAGCCCGCGCCTGGCAGGTACACCTCGCACCAGGCGTGCAAGTCGGTGAAGTCCACTTCGGTGCCACTCGGGCCATCGAGCGATTTCACGTCGGGGGCCAGCTGGATCAGGTAGCCCGAGACGAAGCGGGCGGCGATGTTCATGTGGCGGAACAACTGTACCAAGAGCCAGGCCGTGTCGCGACACGACCCGCTTTTCAGGGTCAGGGTTTCTTCGGCCGTTTGCACGCCGGGTTCCATGCGGATGGTGTAGCGGATGTCCTGGTGCAAGCGCTGGTTGATCTGCACCAAAAAGTCGATGGTGCGCTGGCGCTTGCGGTCCATGCTGGCCAGGTATTTCTTGAACAGCGGGGTTTTGTGCTCCTTGTCCAGGTAGGACTGCAATTCCTCCTTGACCATCTCCGAGTATTTGAAGGGCACCTCTTCGGCCGAGGGTTCTAGAAAAAAGTCAAACGGGTTGAACACGGCCATCTCGGTGACCACGTCCACGGTGACTTTGAAGGCGGTGGTCTTTTTGGGGAAGACCAAGCGCGCTTGGTAGTTGGCAAAGGCGTCCTGCTGCCAGTTGATGAAATGTTCTTCGGGCTCGACCTTGAGGCTGTAGCTCAGGATGCGGCTGCGGCTGTGAGGGGCAGGGCGCAGGCGAATGACCTGCGGGCCGAGTTGCACAGGCCTGTCGTAGCTGTAGTGGGTGACATGGTGCAGGGCAACGTGAATGGACATGGATCGGTACTCGACGAAAGCAGGAGGGGCCACCTAAACTAGCAAGACGCGAGCCAAGATGCCTAAAGTACACAGCGCCGCGTTCAGGGAGACACGTCATGGTTCGACTTCAATGGGCGACGCACCTGCATTGGGGGCTGCTGGCCTGGGTGGGGGGTGTGGCGCTGCAGTTGCAGCAAAGGGCGCTGTGGCCTGCTTTGGCCTGTGCCTTGCTGGCGGCGGTGGCACTGGCGCTCCTGAGGGGGCGGCATGTTTTGCTGCAGTGCGCGGGCCTGGCTGCTTTGGCTTGGGCCATCACGGGTGGGCATGCGCTGCTGCGCAGCCCGTCCATTGCCCCGCAGCTGGAGGGGCGCGACTTGGATGTGGTGGGTGTCGTGCAGGCCATGCCCCAGCGCCAGGATGTGGGCTGGCGCTTTCGGTTTGAAGTGGAAGAAGCCTGGCTGGCGGATCAGGCGCTGCCCGTGCCAGCGCTAATTCCCCGTGAGGTTTACCTGGGTTGGTATGCCGCCTCTTTGCGCGACGAGGCGCAGGCTCAGCAGGCCGTCCCTGAGCCTGTGCAGGCGGGCGAGCGTTGGCGCTTTCGGGTGCGGCTCAAAGCGCCGCATGGGCAACGCAATCCGCGGGGTTTTGATTACGAGTTGTGGCTGTGGGAGCAAGGCATCCGCGCCACGGGCTACGTGCGCCAGGGGCGTGCTGACCCGCAGCCCGAGCGGCTCGGTGCCACGTTCAGGCACCCCGTGGAGTGGGCCCGCCAGCAGGTGCGAGACCGCCTGCTGACCCGGCTGGGTGGCGCATCGGGCGATGGGCCAGGCGATGGACTCAAGGCGGCGGGCATTCTAGCGGCGCTCGTCACAGGCGATCAGGCCGCGATCGACCGCAGCGACTGGGATGTGTTCCGCGCCACCGGGGTTTCACACCTGATGAGCATCTCGGGGGTGCATGTGACCATGCTGGCCTGGCTGGCGGCGGCCTTGGCGTCTGGCCTGTGGCGGCGCAGCGCCTGGTGGGGCCGGGCCTGGGCCTTGCGCTGGCCCGCACCGCAGGTGGGTGCGGTGGTGGGGGTGACCGTGGCCACACTCTACGCCCTGTTCAGTGGCTGGGGTGTGCCCGCGCAGCGCACGGTGGCCATGCTGGCGGTGGTGGCGCTCTTGCGCCTGTCGGCGCGTGACTGGCATTGGCGCGTCGTTTGGGGCCTGGCGGCGGCTGTGGTGGTGACCCTGGACCCGTGGGCCTTGCTGCAACCGGGTTTCTGGCTGAGTTTTGTGGCCGTGGGGGTGTTGCTCTTGACCGAACGGTCTACTCAAGAGGCGACGGCCCTACCGGTTCTCGAACCAGAACGCACCGTTATGGAGGATGTGTGCACCGATAGGGTGCCAAATGGGCCAGGCCGTCATGCCGCAGTGCCCGCGATGGTGCTGCAGCGCGTGGTCGGTTTGCTGCGCGAGCAGGCGGTGGTCACGCTGGCGCTGACGCCTTTGACCGTGCTTTTTTTCGGGCAAGTGTCGCTCGTGGGTTTGCTGGCCAACCTGGTGGCGATCCCCTGGATCACCTTGCTGGTTACGCCCTTGGCTTTGTTGGGCGTGTTGCTGCCTGTGCTGTGGGACGCCGCGCAGGCGTGCTTGCAACCCTTGGCTTGGCTGCTGGCTTGGCTGGCCGCATGGCCCGGGGCGAGTTGGCAAATGCCCATGCCGCCCTGGCCGCTGGCGGTGCTGGCGCTGGTCGGGTCCACGGTGGCCTTGGTGCCCGGGCCCCGGTCGTGGCGGGTGTGGGGGTTGCCATTGGCTTTGCCCGCCGTGCTGTGGACAGCGCCGCGCCCAGCCCCGGGCAGTTTCGAGTTGCTGGCAGCCGATGTGGGGCAGGGCAACGCCGTTCTGGTGCGCACCGCCCGCCACAGCTTGCTGTACGACGCCGGGCCACGCTATTCACCCGAGAGCGATGCGGGGCACCGCGTGCTGGTGCCCCTCTTGGCGCAGGCCGGAGAAAAGCTCGATGTGTTGATGCTCAGCCACCGCGACAGCGACCACACGGGTGGCGCTGCGGCTGTGCTGGCCATGCAGCCGCAGGCGCGGCTGTGGTCTTCGTTGGAGCCCGAGCATGCCTTGCTGCGTGGGCGTGCTGTTCAGCGTTGCGAGGCCGGCCAGCGCTGGGTCTGGGATGGGGTGCAGTTCGAGGTGCTGCACCCGTTGGCCGAGGATTTTGAGCGCTCGCGCAAAAGCAACGCGCTCAGCTGCGTGCTGCGTATCCAGGCGGCAACCGGCTCGGCCATTCTGGCGGGTGACATCGAGGCCGCACAAGAGCGCGAGCTGCGCGTGCGCGGGCTGTCTGCGGTGGACTTCTGGCTGGTGCCCCACCACGGCAGCAAGACCTCGTCCACGCCCGAGTTGCTGCAGGACTTGCAGCCCGCCGTGGCGCTGGCGCAGGCCGGTTACCGCAACCGTTTTGGTCACCCGGCCCCTGCCGTGGTGGCCCGCTACAGGCAAGCGGGCATCGCTTGGTATGACACATCCCATTGTGGTGCGGCCACTTGGCGCAGCGATGCCCCCCGGACTTTGCACTGCGAACGGGCAGAAAACCAACGGTATTGGCACCACGTCCCGCCGCCTTGATGCGGGTCAACCCTGATCAGGTACGCAACTTGCTAAGCTGTGTGCAGGAGAGTTTGTATGCGCCGATTCGATGAAATGTATGCCCGTCTCCCTGCAGAGGGTGATCCCGGTCAAGTGAGACAGCACTATGAGGCGTATGCGCGCTGGCTGACGGCTCAGGACAACAGCGTGATGCAGGCCCGGCGCGAAGAGGCCGAAGTCATTTTTCGGCGCGTGGGCATCACCTTCGCGGTCTACGGCGACAAGGACGAAGACGGCTCAGGCACCGAGCGATTGATCCCGTTCGACCTGATCCCGCGCATCATCGCCGCCAAAGAGTGGAAAAGCATGGAGGCGGGCCTGGTGCAGCGCGTCACCGCGCTCAACCGCTTCATCCACGACGTGTACCACGACCAGGACATCCTGAAGGCCGGGGTGATTCCGCGCGAGCAGATCGAAGGCAATGCCCAGGTCCGCCCCGAGATGGTGGGGGTGGATGTGCCCAACAACATCTATTCGCACATCAGCGGCATCGACATCGTGCGCGCCCCCGACAGCGCGGGCAACGGCGAGTACTACGTGCTCGAAGACAACCTGCGCGTGCCCAGCGGCGTGAGCTACATGCTCGAAGACCGCAAGATGATGATGCGGCTCTTTCCAGACCTCTTCAGTCAGCACCGCGTGGCTCCGGTCGCGCATTACCCTGATCTGCTGCTGGAAACTTTGCGCGCCAGCAGCCCAGCCACCACGGCTGAGCCCACGGTGGTGGTGCTCACGCCCGGCATGTACAACAGCGCTTATTTCGAGCACGCCTTTTTGGCGCAGCAGATGGGTGTGGAGCTGGTCGAAGGCCAAGACTTGTTTGTGAAAGACAAGTTCGTTTACATGCGCACCACACGCGGCCCCAAGCGTGTGGACGTGATCTACCGCCGGGTGGACGACGACTTTTTGGACCCGAATGTGTTCCGCCCCACCTCGACGCTGGGCTGCGCGGGCCTGATGGAGGCCTACAAGGCGGGGCATGTGGCGATCTGCAACGCGGTGGGCACAGGCGTGGCCGACGACAAGTCGATCTACCCCTATGTGCCCGACATGATCAAGTTCTACCTGGGCGAGGAACCCATCCTCAAAAACGTGCCGACTTTTCAGTGCCGCAAGCCCGACGACCTGCAATACACCCTGGCCAACCTGAAAGACCTGGTGGTCAAGGAAGTGCATGGCGCAGGCGGCTACGGCATGCTGGTCGGCCCGGCCTCGACCAAGGAGGAAATCGAGCGCTTTCGCGGCGCACTGCTGGCCAACCCCGAGGGCTACATCGCGCAGCCCACGCTGAGTTTGTCGAGCTGCCCCACGTACGTGGACAGCGGCATCGCGCCGCGCCACATCGACCTTCGCCCCTTTGTGCTGTCGGGCCGCACGGTGCAGATGGTGCCCGGGGGCCTGACCCGCGTGGCACTGAAAGAAGGCTCTTTGGTGGTCAACAGCAGCCAAGGCGGCGGCACCAAAGACACCTGGATCCTGCAGGACTGAAGGGGAGAACACACACATGCTTTCAAGAACTGCCGACCACCTCTTCTGGATGTCCCGTTACATGGAGCGGGCGGAGAACACGGCCCGCATGCTCAATGTGAGCTACGAAACCTCGCTGCTGCCGCAATCGGTCGCCGCCGCACAAGCGGGCTGGGAGGGCATCCTTTCGATCAGCGAGTTGTTGCCGGCCTACCTTGCCAAATACCCGACCATCAATCCGCGCGACGTGATGGAGTTCATGGTCAAAGACGTGGACAACCCTTCATCCATCATCTCGTGCTTGCGTGCGGCCCGCGAGAATGCCCGCGCTGTGCGCGGCACCCTCACCACCGAGGTGTGGGAGACACAAAACCAGACCTGGCTCGAAGTCAACCGCATGCTCAGAAGCGGTCACTTTGAACGCGATCCGGCACAGTTCTTTGAATGGGTCAAGTTCCGCTCGCACCTTTCGCGCGGCGTGACGGTGGGCACCATGCTGATGGACGAGGCGCTGTATTTCATGCGCATGGGCACGTTCCTTGAGCGTTCGGACAACACGGCGCGTTTGGTGGATGTGAAGTTCCACGCGATGAACAACGAGTATTTCGGCACACCGCTAGTTGGGCACGAAGGCGAGGCGGAGAAGGAATACGACTTCTACCACTGGAGCGCCATTTTGCGCAGTGTCAGCGGCTTTGAGGTCTACCGCAAGGTTTACCGCGACGTGATCAAACCCGAGCGCGTGGCCGAGCTGCTGATCCTGCGCCAGGACATGCCGCGCTCACTGCATGCCAGTCTGAACGAGGTCCTGTCCAATTTGCAACTGGTGTCGTCAGACGCTTCGAGCGAAACCCTGCGTCACGCAGGCAAGCTGCGCGGCGAGCTGGCCTATGGCCGCATCGATGAAATCCTGGCCACTGGCTTGCATGCGTACCTGACCCAGTTCCTCGAGCGTGTGAACACGCTGGGTGGGCTCATCAGCCGCGAATTTTTGATGCCGCAGACGAGGTGATCAAGCCAAGGTCAAGACCACAGGGGTGTGGTCGCTGGGCCGTTCGTTTTTGCGTGGGGTCCGGTCGATGACGCAGGCTGTGGCCTTGTCGCGCACGGCTTGCGACACCAGGATGTGGTCGATGCGCAGGCCTCTGTTGCGGCGGAAGCCGAACTCGCGGTAGTCCCACCAGCTGTAGCTTTTCTCGGGCTGCTCAAACAGCCTGAAGCTGTCGGCAAGACCCAAGTCGGTCAGGGCCTGCAGCTTTTCGCGCTCGGCCACAGTGCAATGGATGGTGTCTTTGAGGCCCACCGGATCCCACATGTCGAGCTCGTCAAAGGTGATGTTGTAGTCACCCATCAGCACCAACTGCGGGTGCTGTTGCATTTCGCTTTTCACCCAGTCGCGCAAGGCGTCAAGCCAGCGCATTTTGTAGACAAACTTGTCGCTGTCCGGGGCTTGCCCGTTCGGAAAATAAGCCCCGATCACGCGCAGGCTGCCGCCTGCACCGTCGGGGTAGGTGGCCGCAATCACGCGCGACATGTCGTCTCCAAAGCCCGGGATGTTCTTGACCACATCGCTGCCATCGGCCTTGGAGATCAAGGCCACGCCGTTGTAGGTCTTCTGGCCGAACCACTGCGCCTGGTAACCCGCCTCGGCCAAGGCCGCAGCGGGGAATTTGTCGTCGGTGAGTTTGAGCTCTTGCAGGGCCAGCACATCGGTGGGGTTGGCGGCCAGCCAGTCCAGCACCTGAGGCAGGCGCACCGACAACGAGTTCACATTCCAAGTCGCGATCTTCATGCGGGCCTCAAATGTGGAACGCCGCCAAAGCGCCCACCACCACGCCAATGGCACCCGCGCCGTACATCACGTACTCGAGCCACTTGCGACGCGACAGCAGGGCAATCGCCGCCATGGCGATCGACACTTGCAGCACGGTGGTGGCTTGCGCCCAGCGGTGGTGCTGGTGCATTTGCTCGTCGGATGCTTCATCCCAATGTTTGGACTCGGCTTCCAGCTTTTCGGCAGCGGCCTTGATGTCGGCTTTCTCGCCCTTGTAGCGTTTGATTTCGTCCTGGTAAAACTCTCTTTTGGCAGGCGCCAGTTCCATGGCCAGCTCGCTCAGGTTTTGCTTGCTGCTCTTGGCCTGGTAGTAATTCCACTGGTTGGAAGCTTCGGTCTTTTTGATGGCCGCGTTGTTCTTGTACAGACCCGCATTGGCCTGCGTTGCGCCGCCCATGTAGCCAAAGATCGCGCCCACCGTGGCGATGATGGCGGTGAACATGGCGATCGAGCTGGTGTGGCTGTCGCCATGGCCTTGGGCCGCGTGTTCGAGCTCGTGGTCGTGGGGGCCGTGAACGTGAAAACCGTGTCCGGACATGTTTGTCTCCTCAAATGGGTTGTTGGTAGCGCACAAAACTGAATGGCTGGCCACTGGCCGCCACATGGGATTCTCTATGGACTTCATGCCACCGGGGTGACAGTGTGGGCGCGAAGGCGTCGCCTTCAAATTCGGCGTCTATTTCAGTCACCACTGCCGTGCTGGCCAGTGGCTCGGCTTGGCGGTAAATCTCAGCGCCGCCCATGATCCAGGCGTCGGGCGCGTCGCCGCACAGGCGCATGGCGTCTTCGATGGAGTG
>CANBTZ010000121.1 GCA_947372495.1 Comamonadaceae bacterium
GCGCGTGGGCCGCACGTTGGCATATTGGTCAAAGCCCTGGCAGATTTTCAGGCGCAAGCCCCACAGCGTGATGTGGTCGGGAATGTCCGGGTCACCCGCCGAGCCGAACAGGATGGCGTCTTTGCCCCGCAGCGCGTCCAGGCCATCGGCCGGCATCATCACGCCGTGCTGGCGGTAGTAATCGCCGCCCCAGCCAAAGTTTTCAAACTCGAAAGCAAACGTGCCACAGGCTTGCGCCAGGGCCTGCATGACTTGTTGGCCTGCGGGGATGACTTCTTTGCCAATGCCGTCTCCGGGGATGGTGGCGATGCGGTAGGTTTTCATGGTGGTTTCGCGCTGATGAAAAAGATGGCGAAATTGTGCGACGCTATTGCCTCAATAAAAATCCTAGAATTCAAGCCATTGTTAACCTGAGATCAACAATGCAAGCACGTCTGCAAGCCGCCGATTTGGGCTTTTTTTCGGCACTGGCCATGGCCGGGAGCCTGAGCGCCGCTGCCCGCGAGATGCGCATCACCACGGCCGCCGTGAGCAAACGCCTGTCGCAAATGGAGTCGCGCCTGGGTGTGCCGCTGCTCAACCGCACCACGCGCCGCATGAGCCTCACGGTAGAAGGCGAAACCATGCTGCGCCACGCCCGCAGCATCCTGGCTGAGATGGCCGATCTGGAACAACAACTGGGCGCCAGCCGCTCCACGCCCAGCGGCCTCTTGCGCGTGAATGCCACCCTGGGCTTTGGCCGCAGCCACATGGGTCCGCTGATCAGCCGCTTTGCGCACCACCACCCGCAGGTCGACGTGCAACTGCAGTTGTCGGTGGACCCGCCCGCCCTGACCGACGACGCTTTTGATGTGTGCATCCGCTTTGGCCCGCCGCCCGACACACGCGTCATCGCCCGCAAGATCGCAGACAACCAGCGATTGCTGTGCGCATCGCCCGCCTACATCGCGCAGCAGGGCGAGCCCAAAAGCCCGGCCGATCTGGCGCGGCACAACTTCATCAGCATCCGCCAAGGCGACGAAGCCTATGGCGTGCTCAAGCTGGCGCGCGGGCGCACGGGCAAAACCGAGACCATCAAAACACGCGGCAACCTGACCACCAACGACGGCAGTATTGCCGTGCAATGGGCTCTGGACGGCCACGGCATCTTGCTGCGGGCCGAATGGGACGTGCGCGAACACCTGGCGCAAGGCCAACTGGTGCAGGTGCTGCCGCAGTTTTACACGCCCGATGCCGACATTTACGCGGTGTACCCGGCGCAGCACAAGTCGGCTGCGCGGGTGCGGGCGTTTGTGGACTTTGTGGCCGAGGCGTTCGGGCCAGCCAAGCCTTGATACGGGCGGAGGCTTCATTGTTGGTCAAGCAGTCACTCCACACACCGCAGACTGAGTTCAATTGCTCTGCGGAGTGGCAGTGAGACGAACCTGGAACTGTCCGATTAAGGCTGAAAGCGGACTAGGCTGGACGGTAACTACTAGCAAAAATCGCCGCCTAGCAATCATCTGTGCTCTTTGCCAAATGAAAAACGACATGTAGCTGACTTTTCTTAGCGTTGAAGCACCGAGAGCTTCCCCTTGCGATCTTTCCATGCCTCCGCATCAGGAAGTGGACTCTTTCGCTTAGTGATGGTTTTCCATCCAGTGAGTCGATACACCTCCGCATTGAGAGCAGTCATGTGCCTTTGGTCAGCGGGTAGATCCTCCTCTGCGTAGATTGCATTGACAGGACATTCAGGAATGCAAACTGCGCAATCGATACATCCGTCAGGATCAATGGCCAGAAAATTGGGCCCTTCAACAAAGCAATCCACTGGGCAAACATCCACACAGTCGGTGTATTTGCATTGGATGCAGTTCTCTGTCACAACATGGGTCATGGCGTCCTCGGCACTCTCTTAGTTTTGAACAAGGCGTTCCAAATGAACAGGCACATACTTGTGCCAAGGTGTTCCGGCAAAGGGGTCGCGGTCAGCAGTGTTTGTGAGTTCATTCACTGAGACACCTCTACGGGTCAACGAGCCATCGGCATCGGGGTAATCCAAACCGTGCCCATTGGGCATGGAGACATAGCCTCGCTGTAATTCGTCCGATAACTCAATGGGTGCTTTAGCGGTACCGCGGGGCGTTTTGAGTTGAATCCAGTCACCGTCTGCGCATCCCAGCATTGAGGCGTCTTCGGGGTGAATGCGCATGACGCTGAAGTCGCCCTTCTTCATCCATTCCGGATTTCGAATGGATGTTTGACTTGTCTCCGCTCGGCGTTCACCGGCGCACAAGATGAAGGGGTAGTCTGGTCTGTGGTGTGGCAGTTTGCTGTCAATCGTTGCCAACTCGTCCAACATCTCTTTGATGTTCAAGTTGATTTTGTGATCGGGCAATTTCACGGCGTCCCAGCTGTCGCTGTATTGGCTAACGCCAAAGATGACACCCGAAGGGCTGTTCAATATGGCATTAAACAGACGATTGCCTGCGATCAAAGGCGGGCCTCCAAACCCTGCCCCTTTTGCAGCTGCAGCTTGAGTGCGGACGTAAATCTGACTGATTCCCCATAGGGTGGCCGCAGGAGCCAAGTTGGCTGGTAGGCTAGGCCCCAAAGTGCGATACAGCACCACAGGGGCATATCGTGCGACCTTTTTGTCGCGAGTAGATTTCCAGGCAAACGCCAGGCCAAACGCCGTGCGCCCCAGGCGTGCTGCGGCGCGTAAAAAGCTGTAATTGGCTTCGTCCAACTCTCCCATCGCCTCCAGCAGACGCGCATGGATTTCTGCCTCTGTCAGCGTGCCAGGTCGAGGAGGAAAATGAGGATGACGCAAATGGAATCCGTTGCGTGGAAACTCCAAATTAAAAAACGTCGCCTCGGCCTTTTCAAATTGGCTGCTAGCAGGCAGCACATAGTCGGCCTGCCGCGCCGTTTCTGTCATGGCCACATCGATCACGACGCTGCACTCCAGTGCGCGAAGCGATTGCCGCATGCGCTGACTGTCCGCCAATGAGTGAACGGGATTGGCGCTTTCAATGAACATCGCCCGAAAGCGCTTAGGGTGCTCTGTCAGTATTTCATCTGGAATGACGTTGCACGGAATCAACCCCATGATCACCTTGGAGTTGGTGACTGGGCTGTGCGTCCACTTGCGGGGCGCAGCAGGCTTGCCAGATTTCGTGTTTTTGGGTGTGCTTCGAGTGGAGTTTGAGAGGTTGAGGAAAGGTGCAAAAGCGTTGTTAGCCCCCTTCTTCGCATAATTGCCCGTCAGCAGCCAGACCAACCGATTCAGATAGCTGTTGAGAGTCGAATGCAAACTCATTTGCACACCCAGATCTTCAATCATCGACACGCTTTTGGCACTGGCAATGCGACGCGCTGCAGAACGAAGCAGTGATTCATCCACGCCGCAAATCTTTGCGTACTCTGCGACGTTGATCTTTGTCATGGCAGCTTCAACGGCTGCATAGCCGGTGGTGTGCTCATACAGCCAGGCTTTGGCTACCAAATTTTCTTGGACAAGGATGGCAGACAAAGCAGACAGACACCAAGCGTCTGTTCCCGGCTTGACGGCCAAGTGGAAGTCCGCCATTTTGGCGGTCTCGCTGCGCCTTGGATCAATCACGATCATGGCGCGGTTCGGATCGTTCTGAATCTCTCGAAGAATGACCCGTGTGCGTGCAAAGCCATGCGATTGCCAAGGATTTTTTCCAAGAAAAACTGCGACTTCGCAGTGTTCAAAGTCACCATGCACTGGTGCCCCAGCCATCTTGCCTTGCACCCAGCCTTCCCCCGTCTTTTCTTGTGCCAGTGCGTTGGACCGGTACTGAATCCCCAGTGCTTTGATGGTGCTGTCTGCGTATGTTCCACCCAGATGATTGCCTTGACTGCCGCCGCCGTAATAAAGAATGCTGTCACCACCATGTTGCTGTTTGATGGCTTTGAACTTTTCGGCAATTTCGCGAATGGCGGTGTCCCAATCGATGTTCTCGTAGGAGCCATCGGTTTTGCGGCGTTTTGGAGAATCAATGCGGTCCGCGCCGTTTTGGTAGAAGTCCATTCGTTGCGACTTCTCACAGATATAGCCTTGAGATACAGGGTTGTCCTTATCGCCCTTCACCTTGGTGATCCGCCCATTTTCCGTCTTGATTTCCAAGCCGCAGTTGATCGAGCAAATGATGCACGCGGATTTCTTCCATCCTTCTGTCTCAGCAGTTTCCATGGCGATGTGTTCCTAGATCAATGTCGGTTGATAAATTGGATAATGACTGCTATCCTAAGTCAATCGGTAAAAAACTGTCAACTCAAATTTTTGAAAATTCTTATGCGCTACAACGCTGAATACAAAGAGCAAGCAAGAGAGAATCTGCTTAGTGCAAGTGGTCAACATGCAAAGCAGAATGGTTTCAATGCCAGTGGCTTGACAGATCTTGCCGCTGCTGCGGGCGTCACAACCGGCTCTTTGTACAAGCACTTCACGGGCAAGTCGGATTTGTTCATCAACATCATCGAAGCAGAACTGAAGCGCACTGCAGACATGTATGCCTCAGTAGATTCAACGGATCAGGTGCAGGTATCGCGTGCCCTAGCCGGTTACCTGAGTTTGGCGCACGTGCACAACGCAGGTGCCGGTTGCCCGTTGCCGTCATTGACACCAGAGATCGGACGCGGTAGTGACGAAGTCAAATTGGTTTTTGAACAGGGCGTTCAAGAGATTCACGCCAATGTAAAAGCCCTCACAGGGGATGCCCATTCTGCTTGGGCCATCATGGCCCAGAACGTAGGTGCCGTCATGCTTGCACGAGCCATGTGCAGTGAGCAACTCCAAAGCGAACTTTTAAACGCGGTGCGTCAAGCGGGTGAAAAAATCATTGGCCAAGACAAGCCAATTCAATCAGGCAAGCGGGGTTGAAATGCGTGTATTCGGCATTTCAGGACATTCCGGGATGGGCAAAACCACTTTGCTGGAGCACCTTGTTCCCGAGCTGAAAGCCCGGGGGATGATTGTGTCGGTGATCAAGCACAGTCACAAAGATTTGGACATTGACCGACCAGGTAAAGACTCTTATCGACTGCGCGAAACAGGATGCCAAGAAGTACTGGTCATGGGCCGACGCAGATGGGTTTTGATGCACGAACTGAGCGAAGACAATGAACCTCCTCTGCCTCAATTACTGGACAAGTTGCAAGGGTGTGATTTGGTGCTGATTGAAGGTTTCAAGCAAGGTGATTTCCCCAAGCTGGAAGTCTGGCGTGCGGCGGTTGATAAGTCGCCACTTTGGCCCACATTGCCTGGAATCGTCGCGATGGCCACTGACGACCCGACAACCCAAGTTGGTATGCATGTTTTGACGTTATCCGACATACCCTGCATTGCCGATTTCATCGTCGCGCATTCTGCAGAGCAAATCACATCGCTAAATTCTTTAACTGTTTTGAAGACCTGATGAGTGCCGGGTATTGGTCTTTAACAGCAGGCCAGTCGAATTTTCCAATGTCCGCTACCGCTGCATAACTGCTCCTCAAATAGCCCCTGCTTAAAATCTAATCCACTGCACAGCCCGGGACGCGCGGCAACGTGGTGCTCGCCCTCCCCTGTGTGCACGGGGGCCAGGGGATTCGGCCGCGACTTGTTTCACACCTTGCCCAGGACAAGTCCATGACCACACTGCTCATCCACCGCGCCCGCTGCATCGCCACGCAAGACGATGCGAACACCGAACTGAATGACGCCTCGCTTTTGATCCGCGATGGCCGGATCGAACGCATCATCCCTGCGAGTGAGAACGTCGACGAACTGCTGACGCAAGTCGATGAAGTGATCGACGCCCGCCGCCATGTGGTGGTGCCGGGCCTGATCAACACCCACCACCACATGTACCAATCGCTCACGCGGGCGATCCCGTCGGTGCAAAACGCCGAGCTGTTTTCTTGGCTCAAAGGCCTGTACCCCATCTGGGTGGGCCTCACACCCGAGATGGTGCGTGTGTCAGGCCAAGTGGCCATGGCTGAACTCTTGCTGAGCGGCTGCACCACCAGCAGTGACCACCTCTACATCTACCCCAACGGCGTGCGGCTGGACGACAGCATCGAAGCTGCACACACCATCGGCATGCGCTTCACGGCCACACGCGGCAGCATGAGCGTGGGTCAGTCCCAAGGCGGCTTGCCACCCGACCGCGTGGTCGAGCAAGAACCCGCCATTTTGAAAGAAACCCAGCGCCTGATCGAGACCTGGCACGACGCCAGTTTCGGTTCGATGACGCACGTGGCTGTAGCCCCCTGCTCGCCCTTCAGCGTGAGCCAGGACCTGATGCGCGAAGCCGCCAAGCTGGCCCGCGCCCACGGCGTGCGCCTGCACACCCATCTGGCCGAAAACGACCACGACATCGCCTACACCAAAGAGAAGTTCAACTGCACCCCCGCGCAATACGCCGAGGACTTGGGCTGGGTGGGACACGACGTGTGGCACGCCCACGGCGTGAAGCTCGACGAAGAAGGCACGTATTTGTTTGCCCGCACGCGCACCGGCATTGCTCACTGCCCTTGCAGCAACATGCGCTTGTCCAGCGGCATCTTGCCCCTGCGCAAAATGCTCGACGCAGGCGTGCCCATTGGCTTGGGTGTGGACGGCAGCGCCAGCAACGACGCGGCGCACCTGCTCAACGAAGCGCGCCAAGCCATGCTGCTGGCGCGTATGGGTCGGGCCTTAGAACCTTTCGGCTGCGACCATGGCCCCGCCGAGATGACACCCCGCGACGCCTTGCGATTGGCCACACGCGGCGGCGCACAAGTGCTGGGGCGCGAGCACGAGCTGGGGCAAATCAAAGAAGATTTTTGCGCCGACATCGCGATGTTCCGCACCGATACGCTCAGCATGGCGGGTGGTGCTGTGCACGACCCCGTGGGGGCACTTTTGCTGTGTGCCAGCGACAACGCCGACTACACCATCGTCAACGGGCGGGTGGTGGTGCGCCAAGGACAAATTGCCACGCTGGACATGGGCCCACTGATTGAGCGGCACAACCAGCTGGCTTCGGTGTTGGCCATAGGGGCCAAGTGAAGTCGCTTAATGCCTCTACAGATCAAGCTTACTGGGCACAGAAGGTGTCCGTTCTTCCGCGATAATCCGGGGCATGAACACCGCCACCGCCCCCACCCAACTGCCCTGGACACAGTCACTGCACACCGGTGACGGCCGCATGGACGAGACCCACCACGAGTTTGTGGAGATGGTCAACCGCCTCATGACCACCCCGCATGACCAACAGTTGCCGCTGTACAAAGCATTTTTGCTGCACACGGTGGAACACTTTGCACAAGAAGATCGCTGGATGCTGGCCACTGGCTTTGCCCCCGACAACTGCCACGCTGACCACCACGCCACCATCTTGGAAACCATGCGGGCGGTGGAGACGCACTACGAAGGCGGCGACACCGAGATCATCCAGCGCCTGGCCGAAGCCTTGGCCGAATGGTTCCCCGGCCACGCCGCCAGCATGGACGCAGGCCTGGCCATCCACCTCAAAAACGTCGGCTTTGACACCGTGACCGAGACGCTGGCCGATCCTTCCGCCATCAAGAACGTCACCATGTCGGGCTGCGGCAGCGTCACCTGCACCGACTGATGTCAGACGGGCTGGGCCATTCGACCCAGCCAGCCCTCAGACCTTGAGACGCTCGCGCAGCTCGGTCTTGAGCACCTTGCCGTAGTTGTTCTTGGGCAAGCTGTCCACCAGCACATAGCGCTTGGGCCGCTTGAACCGAGCGATGTGCTCCAGGCAATAGGCGTCCAGCTGGGCCACGTCCAGCGCAGCGCCCTGTGCGGGCACCACAAAAGCCACCACCACCTCGCCCCACTCGGCGTCGTGCTCGCCCACCACGGCCACTTCGGCCACACCGGGGGCGTGCAGCAGCACCTCTTCGACCTCGCGCGGGTAGATGTTGGAGCCGCCGCTGATGATCATGTCCTTGCTGCGGTCTTTGAGCGTGAGGAAACCATCGGCGTCGAGCGCACCCATGTCGCCCGTCCACAGCCAGCCCTCGCGGATGGCGCTGGCGGTGGCCTCGGGGTTGCGCCAATAGCCCGCCATCACGCTGTCGCCGCCAATCAGCACCTCGCCCACCTCACCCATGGGCATGTCGACCCCTTGGGCATCGACCACGCGGATGCG
>CANBTZ010000122.1 GCA_947372495.1 Comamonadaceae bacterium
CACGGCGTGGCCGAGCATGAAATCCCCCAACTGGCACACCAACTGGGCGCGCTGGCCGTCTTTGCCAACCACGACGACGAGCCCGCGGCCCAACTGCGCGACAACCATGTGCGCGGCCGCCTGGCCGACCACGGCATCGCCTTTCACACCGGCAAGGACCATGTGGTGTTCGAGCGCCAAGAGGTCATGACCTTGTCGGGCACCGCGTTTTCGGTGTTCACCCCCTACAAGAACGCCTGGCTGCGCAAGGTGAATGATTTCTACCTCAAGGCCTACCCGGTCGAGCGCTACGCGCAGCATCTGGCGCCACGCCCGCCTGCGCTGCGACAGCCCGTGCCCGCCTTGCAAGACATGGACTTTGAAAGCACCAACTTGCCGTCGCTGCACATCCCCACGGGCGAGTCGGGCGCGCAAAACCTGCTGGCGGATTTTGTGCAGCGCATCGACGAGTACGAAGCGCGACGCAACTTTCCGGCCGTCAAAGGTCCCAGCTACTTGAGCGTGCACCTGCGCTTTGGCACGGTGTCGATCCGCCAGCTCGCCCGCGAAGCGCATGCCCGCATGCTGGCGGGCAGCGAAGGCGCGACTGTTTGGCTGTCAGAGCTGATTTGGCGCGACTTTTACGTGCAGGTGCTGGCCAACTTTGCCCATGTGGGCCAGGGCGAAAGCTTCAAGCGCGACTACGACAACATCCACTGGGACCACGGCCCGCACGGGCACAAGCTGTTTGACGCATGGTGTGCGGGACGCACCGGCTACCCACTGGTCGACGCGGCCATGCGCCAGCTCAACCAAACGGGTTACATGCATAACCGCCTGCGCATGGTGGTGGCCAGCTTTTTGTGCAAGGACCTGGGGGTGGACTGGCGCTGGGGCGAAAAGTACTTTGCCACGCACCTGAACGACTTTGACCTCTCAGCCAACAACGGTGGCTGGCAGTGGGCCAGCTCGAGCGGTTGCGATGCGCAGCCGTACTTTCGCATCTTCAACCCGATCAGCCAGAGCGAGAAGTTCGACGCCGAGGGCAAGTTCATTCGGCGCTATGTGCCCGAGTTGGCCACCTTGTCAGGCAAATCCATCCATGCCCCTTGGCTGGCGGGTGAGCTGGAGCTGCAAGCCGCAGGGGTGGAGATCGGCAAGACTTACCCAGCGCCCATCGTCGACCATGCCCAAGCGCGCGAAAAAACGCTGGAGCGTTACGCCGTGGTCAAGAAAAAAGCCGCCTGAAAAGGCGGCTTGGATGGGCTGTTTGGGTTCGCTCGCGAACCGCAGGAGCTCAGATGGCGACCATCTCGAAGTCTTCCTTGCGGGCCGCGCACTCAGGGCAGGTCCAGTTCATGGGCACGTCTTCCCATTTGGTGCCGGGGGCCAGGCCATGTTCGGGGTCGCCTTCGGCCTCGTCGTAGATCCAGCCGCAAATCAGGCACATCCAGGTTTTGCTTTCCATTGGGGTATCGCAATCAGTGAGTCGAATAGAATGAATCGATTGTATCGGGTCGCCCAGCGCAGCCCGGTTCAGCCCCTTGCCAAGCCCTTTCATGACAGACATCCGACCCGAAACTGCCGACACTGAAAGCCCCGCTGACGAAGGCGAATCACAAGGACTGGCCTGTGTCTTGTGCTTCAACGCCAACGACCCCAGCGGCGCGGGTGGCCTGAGCGGCGACGTGCTGGCCATGGGCTCGGTCGGGGCGCACACCTTGCCTGTGGTCACTGGCAGCTATGTGCGAGACACCAGCGGCATCCAGGACTTTTACCCCTTTGACGAAGAGGCCGTGGGCGAGCAAGCGCGCGGCATTGCCGAAGACGTGCCAATCCAGGTCATCAAAGTCGGTTTTGTTGGCTCCCCCGAAAACATCGCCCTGATTGCCCAAATGGCCGACGACTACGACGGCGTGCCGGTCGTGGCTTACATGCCCAACCTGTCGTGGTGGGAAGACGAAAAAATCGACGACTACCTGGACGCTTTCCGCGAGCTGCTGCTGCCGCAAACCAGCGTGCTGGTGGGCCACCACAGCACCCTGCGCCGCTGGTTGCTGCCCGAGTGGGGCGGCGAGCGCAACCCCGGCCCACGCGACATCGCCAAAGCGGCCAGCGAGCTGGGCGTGCCCTACACGCTGGTGACCGGCCTGCCCCTGCCGGAGCAGCACATCGACAACGTGCTGGCCTCGCCCGAAACAGTGATCGTTCACGAAAAATTCGAGCGCATCGAAGCGGTCTTTGCCGGTGCGGGCGACACCCTGTCGGCTGCACTGACAGGGCTGTTGGCCACCGGCATGGACCTGCAAGAAGCCACCACGGAAGCCCTGGCCTACCTGGACCGCTGCCTGGACGAAGGCTTTCGCCCGGGCATGGGGCAAGTCGTGCCCGACCGCTTGTTCTGGGCCTTGACCGAAGAAGAAGCGGGCCACAACGATGAAGCCGATGACGATGGACTTCACCCCGGGGCCGATTACTTTGAAGTGCCCTTCAACGAAACCAAACACTGACTTTTTGAGAACAGACATGACTGACCGCAACCAAGAACTGTTTGACCGCGCTGCCCTGGTGATCCCTGGCGGTGTGAACTCGCCCGTGCGTGCCTTTCGCGCTGTGGGCGGCACACCCCGCTTTGTGCAACGTGCGCAAGGCGCTTATTTTTGGGACGCCAACGGTCAGAAATACACCGACTACATCGGCTCATGGGGTCCGATGATCCTGGGCCACGGCAATCCGGTGGTGCTCGAGGCCGTGCAAAAAGCCGCGCTGGATGGTTTCTCGTTCGGCGCCCCCACCGAGCGCGAGATCGAGTTGGCCGAAGAAATTTTGAGGCATGTGCCGTCGATGGAGATGGTGCGTCTGGTCAGCTCGGGCACCGAAGCGGGCATGAGCGCGCTGCGCCTGGCGCGTGGCGCCACAGGCCGCAACAAGTTCATCAAGTTTGAAGGCTGCTACCACGGCCACGCCGATGCGCTGCTGGTCAAAGCGGGCTCGGGCCTGGCCACCTTTGGCAATCCCACCAGCGCGGGCGTGCCGCCCGAGGTGGTGCGCGACACCCTTGTGCTGGAGTACAACAACGTCGCCGCATTGGAAGAAGCCTTTGCCCTGCATGGCAAGGACCTGGCCTGCGTGATGATCGAGCCGATCGCGGGCAACATGAACTTTGTGCGCGCCAGCGTGCCCTTCATGAAGCGCTGCCGCGAGCTGTGCACCGAGCACGGTGCGCTGTTTGTGTTTGACGAGGTGATGACCGGTTTCCGTGTGGCACTGGGCTCTGCGCAAAGCGTGTACGCGAAGTTGATTCCCGGCTTCAAACCCGACGTCACAGTGCTGGGCAAGGTGATCGGCGGCGGCATGCCGCTGGCGGCCTTTGGCGGCCCTCGCGAGATCATGCGCCAATTGGCCCCCACTGGCCCGGTCTACCAAGCGGGCACCCTGAGCGGCAACCCCGTAGCAACCGCCTGCGGTCTGGCCACGCTGCGCGAGATTGCCAAGCCTGGCTTCTTTGACGCTTTGAGCGCCCGCACCCAAAGCCTGGTCGATGGTCTCAAGGGCGCAGCAGCTGCGGCGGGCGTGCCCTTCAGTGCCGACTGCCAAGGCGGGATGTTTGGCTTTTTCCTGCTGCCCGAGCTGCCACAAAACTACGCCAAGGTCATGACCAGCGACAGCCCCAAGTTCAACAAGCTGTTCCACGGCCTGTTGGACCGCGGTGTGTACATCGCCCCTGCGCTGTACGAGGCCGGGTTTGTGAGCGCGGCCCACACCGACGCCGACATCGCCGCCACAGTGCAAGCGGCCAGCGACGTTTTTGCGACGCTCTGACATGAAAGCGCTGCTCGCTCTGACCCTGCTGCTGTCGGCCGGTCTGGCGCGGGCCGACTTCGACACCCGCCGCTTGTGGGTCAACGCCGGGTTCTATTCGGCGCACTTTGACACGGACAAAGGCTTGCGCAACGCCAACCCCGGCTTGGGGTTCGAGTACAAACTCGATGACGCCTGGTCGGCCACAGCCGGCCGATTCATCAACAGCGACAGCGCACACTCCAGTTACGTGGGCGCCTATTACCAACCTTGGGTGGTGTCTGGCATCAAGCTGGGCGTGGTGGGCGGCGCGTTCAACGGCTACCCCAAGGCATTCAACGGTGGCTGGTTTGCGGCTGCGCTGCCCGTGGCCACTTACGAATCAGGCCCATGGGGGCTGAACGTGGCGCTGGTGCCCCCGCTCAAAGACCGCCTGTACGGCGCGGTGAGCTTCCAGCTCAAATTCAGACTGCCATGACACAGGCACACGGCCTGAGTCGCCGCGCAGGGCTCGCGACCATCATGGGCAGCGCGGTTTGGCCTTCGTGGGCCCAAAGCCCTTCCTGGCCCGCCAAGCCCATCAAGCTGATCGTCGCCTACCCGCCCGGCGGTGTCAGCGACACCGTGGCCCGCGCCTTGGCCGAGCAGCTCACCACGCGGCTGGGCGTGCCCGTGTTGGTCGACAACCGCGCAGGGGCGGGTGGCTCGCTCGCGGTGAATGTGCTTGCCAAATCTGCGCCCGACGGCCACACCCTGGTGTTCACGGCCTTGTCGCCCCTCACACTCAGCCCCCACTTGGGCAGCTTGCCTTACGACGCCACGAAAGACCTCACGCCAGTGGCCAGTGTGATGTACTCGCCTGTGCTGATCGCGGCCACACCGGCCCTGGCCCAAGGCGACTTCAAGGCCCTCTTGACCCGCGCCAAACAGCAACCCGACGCCCTGCGCTGGGCGACTTCGGGCTCGGGCTCGCTGGGCCACTTGATGCTGGAGAACATCCGCAGCAGCGCGCAGGTGCACATCACCCATGTGCCCTACAAAGGCGGCGGTCAACAAATCACCGATGCCCTCAGTGGGCAGTTTGAAGTGCTCTCGACCAACGCCTCGGGTGTGGTGCTGCAGCACATCAAAGAAGGCCGTTTGCGCGCCTTGGCCGTGGGCGCTGCAGCGCGGCTGGACGCGTTGCCTGGCGTGCCCACGCTGGCCGAGCTGGGTTTGGCTTCGGCCAACTTCAGCTCGCGTTTTGGCATTTTTGCCCCGGCGGGCGTGCCCAGCGCCATCGTTGAAAAACTCAATGCGCAGATCAACGCGGTGCTGGCCCTGCCCGCCTTGCGCGAGCGCTTGCTGGCGGCCGAATGCGTGGCAGCTCCCGCATCGGTAGCTGACTTCGCCAAAGCCGTGAGCAGCGAATACAGGCACATGGGCAGCATCGTGCGCGAAGCGAAAATTCAGGCCGACTGAACCCAAACACTGCCCTGGACGGGCTTCAGTCTTGTGGCAAGACCAGGCATCGCTCCAGACCAAAACGCTCAAAGTCACGGTCAAAGGTGACCATGCGCAGGCCCGCACTTTGTGCGGTGGCTGCCAGTCCAATGTCTGTCCACAAGCGAATGGGCTGCGGTTCCGCTCGACGCCCCAGAATCTGCTCAATCGCGTCATCCACCCCAGGCGGATCGACCAACAAACCCACCGCCGGGGTGTCAAGCCACTGCCTGTACATGACCATGGCTTGCGTCAGACTCAAGACATTGGGGCCCATCGCACGGGGCTGCGACAGGATGCGAACCAAACCCAACATGGTGGTGCGGCAAAACCACAAAGTGGTTCCTGCCTCGCAGGTCGATTCCCAGTACCGCATGGCCGCCGCATGCGACGGGTGTGCGGCGCAGCACAAGCCCACCCAAACGTTCACATCGGGCAAATCGCCTGGCGCCAAACGCCAATTGGCTGAAGCCTCAGCGGCGCGCCATGAGTTGGATGGCTCGGTCATCGTCGTCTTTGTTGATGATTTCATAGAGGTCAGCATTGCTCAATTTGCTCAAATCGAGCGGCAACGGCCCTTGATCGGGGATGACCATGGGCCTGGCTGCAAATCTTTGCCGCGGGTCCACCACCTCGCGGGCGTTCAAGCCCCGCTCGACCAGTTCAATGACCAGGTCGCGCAGGGTCCGGCCCTCTTGAGCGGCGCGGGTTTTGAGGTGCTTGAACAGCAGATCGGGGAAATCGAGTGAAGTGCGCATGCCTGCATTTTTGCATAAATGCATCAAAATGCACAAACCGATCTGACCCACAACCCGGCGCAAGCTCAAGCTGCTGGGCAAACCAGCGATAATTCGCCCCTGCATTCACGTCCGGACCGGGCGCTTGCCCCTCTCCTGGACAAACCATGAAAAAGAATTTCCAACTGCACGCCGAAGGCAAAAACGCCGACCGCGTGCTCGAAGCCGTCAAACACGAGATCCGCAAATACTTCAAGCGCGAGCGCAACCGCGCCGTGCCTGCGGGCGCTGACTTTTGGGACTTTGACTGCAAAGTAGGCCAGACCGAAGACACCGCCGAAGTGGTGCGTGTGGGTGCCGTCATTGAAGCCTTGGACGCCGCCGCCAAATCAGGCGCGGCCTCGGTGTATGTGGAAATTTTGAGCAAGCACGGTGTGCGGGTGCTCAAGGCCCCAGCTGACTTGCCCGGCGAAGGCCACGAAGAAACGTTCGGCGAACAGTGATGTGCGCCCCATTCACCCGAGCCGGTTGAGTGGGTTCAGTTCGGGGGCTGGCCCGCTGCAGCCGCCCGCAACTTGTCTTTCTTACTCGGGCGCTTGCCCTTGATGCCGCCGTTGCCCTGTGGGGCAGGTGGCTCGTCGGTGGGCTCAAAGCCTGGAATTTGCTCCAAAGCGAGTTCCAGGCTTTCGCGTTTCTGGATCAGCTTCCAGTGGGCCAAGGTTTCGGCAGTGACGAAGCTCACCGCATCACCGTGTGCCCCAGCACGGCCTGTGCGGCCAATGCGGTGGGTGTAGTCGGTGGCTGAGCGCGGCAGGTCGTAGTTGACCACCACGGGCAGCATGGCGATGTCGATGCCCCGCGCCGCCAAGTCGGTGGTGACCACCACGTCCCAACGGCCCGACTTGAATTCGCTCAGAACATCTTGCCGAGCGCCCTGGCTCATCTCGCCATGAAAAGGCGTCGCAAAAATCCCAGCTTTGTAAAGCTTGTTCGCCACGTGCTCGCAAGCGTAGCGCGTGGCCACAAACACCAACACCTGTTTCCAGCTGTTCTCGGCGATCAGATAGCGCAACAAGGCGGTGCGCTTCTTGTCGTCCACGGCCACAGCGCGCTGAGTGATGTCGGGTTGGTGGCCCTCAAAGGCTTCGACCGTGATGCGCACTGGGTCGTGCAGCAAGTTGGCGGCCAGCGCCTCCACCTCGGGCGCGAAGGTGGCTGAGAACAACAAGGTCTGACGCTTCGCAGGCAAGAGCGCCAGCACGCGCTGCAGCTCGTCGGCAAAGCCCAAGTCCAGCAGGCGGTCGGCCTCGTCCAGCACCAGGTGTTGCACGTTGGCCAGGTGCACCGCGTTGTGATCGACCAAGTCGAGCAGACGCCCCGGCGTGGCGACCACGATGTCGGCCCCGCCGCGCAGGCCCATCATTTGCGGGTTGATCGACACGCCGCCATACACCACCGAGACCTTGAGCCCAGGCTGGTAGGCCAGACGGGTGAGGATGTCGCCCACCTGCACCGCCAGCTCGCGCGTGGGCACCAGCACCAGGGTGCGAATGGGGCGGCGGAAGTTGGTTTGACGCGGTTGCAGCAGGTGCTGCTGCACCAAAGGCAATGCAAACGCCAGCGTCTTGCCCGAGCCGGTGGGCGCGGTGGCCCACACGTCGGCCGACTTCAGGACCGCCGGAATCGCTTCGGCCTGGATGGGGGTGGGGGCGTACAAGCCCATATCACCCACCGCGCGCAAAAGCGCGGGGGTCAAGCCGAGTTGGTCAAAGTTCAAAACAGTCCTATCAATGGCGCGGATCAATGGCGGAAGTGGCGCACGCCGGTGAACACCATCGCCACGCCACGCTCGTTGGCGGCGTCGATGACCTCTTGGTCGCGCATGGAGCCACCAGGCTGGGCAACGCAGGTCGCACCGGCGTCCACCACCACGTCGAGACCGTCGCGGAAGGGGAAGAAGGCGTCGCTCGCCACCACGGTGTGTTGCAGGCTGAGCTTGGCCGCTTCGGCCTTGATGCTGGCGATGCGGGCAGAATCCAGGCGGCTCATTTGGCCTGCGCCCACGCCCATGGTCATGCCGTTTTTGCAGAACACGATGGCGTTGGATTTGACGAACTTGGCCACTTTCCAAGCGAACAGCAAGTCGTT
>CANBTZ010000123.1 GCA_947372495.1 Comamonadaceae bacterium
CCCAGATAACCCCCGGGCAGCGCAAAAGCGTTGACCGAGCGGTCGCGTCCCAGCAGCAAACGCCAGGCAAAACGCTCGCGCAGCTCGGGCGACAACTCGCCCCGCGCAGCGGCAGACTGCACCAGCGGCGCCCACAGCCGCTGGATGTATTCGTCCAGCACCGGGTCTTCCAGGAAGTCAGGGTCGCGGTACAGCTCGCGGGCAATGCGGTCGCCCAGCTGCCGCTCGGCACTGAGCGAAATCCCTTCGCCCTCGCCCAAAGAGGGCAAGGCATTGCGTTGTGCCCAAGCGGGGGGCAAGCACAGCGCGCTGGCCAACAGCGCTGCGCACAAACGCCCCAAAGGGGGCAAAGAACGGTGGGGCTGTGGGCGGTTCAAGCGGGCGAATCCTCAGGCGTGCGGGGCATGGTTGGCCGTATCATGCGCCATTCTTGACAAGTTTTTGTAAACCTCTATTTCTACAGGTAAAGCATGAGTTCGACCGCCTCCCCGCTGACCCATTTTGACGCCCAAGGCCAGGCCCACATGGTGGACGTGGGGGCCAAAACCAGCACCCACCGCGTGGCCGTGGCCACTGGCCGCATCGGCATGGAGCCAGCCACCCTGGCGCTGATCCAGTCGGGCAACGCCAAAAAGGGCGACGTGCTGGGCATCGCCCGCATTGCCGGCATCATGGGTGCCAAGAAAACCAGCGAGCTGATCCCCCTGTGTCACCCCATCGCCCTGACCCGCGTGGCGGTCGAGTTTGAAGTGCTGACAGCCAGCAGCGAAGTGGTCTGCACTGCCACCGCCGAAACCGTGGGCCAGACCGGCGTGGAAATGGAAGCCCTCACAGCCGTGCAGGTGGCCCTGCTCACCATTTACGACATGTGCAAAGCCGTGGACCGGGGCATGACCATGACCGGCATCACGCTGCTGGAAAAGCATGGGGGCAAGAGCGGGAGTTTTGTGGCGGGTTGATCACTGCCCCGCCACTGGACACTTGAAATCCTCATCCCAAGGAATCGGCGGCGGTGCCTCTGACTGGCAGGCCGTGTCGCCAGAACGGCAGTCTTGGCGCAGCTCTTTGAATTCCAAGCGCAGTTCCACGCGGCGGCTTTTCTCGGGTTGGTCGAGGATGGCGGCGTTGAAGGACGAGCCACCGACCAGGAAGAGTTGGCGGATCAGTCGGCGGTCGTCTTGGCTCGGGGCGTCGGGGGCGCTGGCGTCGAGCAGCACGCACAGCACGCGCTGCGAGCGCGCCAGGCTCAGGTTCAGGTTGTAGAGGTAGGAGCCTTCCTGGCTGGCAAAGCCCTCGACCACAAAGCGCTTGAGCCATTTTTGGCAGTGGGGGTGGCGGGCCACCTCCAACACCTGCGGCACAAAGTTGCGTAAGAACGCTGCACGTTCTGGGTTCAGTTCGTTGCCGTTCTTGCGGAACTCGGCCAGTGGGCCAAAGTCGATGGTCTGCCCGCGCACTTTGACGCCTTTGAATTCCGGCTTTTGCGCGATCTGGTCGATGTCAGCGATGCAGGATTGGATGGTGTCTTCGCGGTCTTTGCGCGTTTCTTCGATCTTGCGCAATCCCTGGGTAACGCCCATCAGCGCCACCGCCATGGCAACCAGGAACAGCACCATGAGCGCGGTCATCAGGTCCGAAAAAGAGATCCAGAAAGGCTTTTCGGCCTCGTCTTTGGCGCGGCGCGGTCGGGGGGTCTTCAGGCGGAGCATGGTTGGGCGCTCAATGAACAACGCTCATTTGCCGCTCAACTCGCTGAGCGTTCGGCGCATTTCGCGCAGCATCTCGTGCGAGGCGGCGGCTTGCGCTTCGGCTGCAGCAACCAGGCGCTCCAGGTAGCTTTCGCCCGAGCTGCCCTCAAACAGGCTGTCGATCAGGTGTTGCAGGGCTTCGACCTGCGCGTAGCGGGCGGTCAGCAGCGACTTTTCAATCCAGGTGAAGAGCATGGCCAGGGTGATGGCCCCAGCCGATACAAAAAACGCCTGACCCACGGTTTGCACCAGCAGGCTCAGCTGCGTTTGCGTGGTTTCGGGGTTGGACACATCAAAGTGGACCAGGCCCATGATGAGGCCCGAAAACGTGCCGATGATGCCCAGGCCCGTGAGGATGCCGGGCACGTGTTTGTAGAAGTCCGACTGCAAGGGCGAGTCCACCAGCGCGTGTTCAGAGAAATAGGTTTCGGCCAGCGCCGCAGAGCGCCACTGTTTGATGCGGGCGGGCTCGACCGGGGCCGCCACGGGCATGCCTTGCAGTGCTTCGGAATATTCGGCCCACAGGCTGGCCAGGCGGGGGTCGCCCAGCACCTGCTGTTCGATGTTCGTCAGGTTGACCACAGCAGTACCGGTCTTGGCTTTCATGGCCGCAAAAAAGGTTTCGGACAAAGCTTGCACACGGCTTTGCTGCACAGATGCGGGGGCTTGGCTTTGGCCCTGCCCCCAATGCGGGTGCAGGCCATTGGCGTACTGGCTCCACAGGTGGGCCAAGCGCGGGTCGGTCATCACCTCCTGGCCGATCTGATCCAGATCCACGCCTTGGCTGGCTGCGCTGGCCTTGACGGCGCCGAGCCGCTCGATGGCCCGCGCCAGTGTGCGCCGCAGCCGCAGGGCCGGGGCCACAAAGCGCGTCAGGTAGTGGAAGACAACCAGGGCGATCAACAGGGCCACCGCCCACAGGTGCCAGTGTTGTCCAGTCCAAGTGGAGAATTCGTTCATGGTGTCTCGGTGTGTGAGTGCAAGAGGTCAGTTGGATTCAAGGTTAACCCAATTCAATGGGCTGAACTGGCGGCCTCAGGAAACGCTTGGTGCATGCGCTGTTGGTGTTGCGCCACCAGGTCATCGCGCCCCAGCAGGCGGGCGCTGTCGATGACGGCCTGCACAATGCGCGGTTCGGGCGAGTAATGCAGCATGACCAAACTGGCATCGAGCACCCAGATGGCGTTGCCAGCGCTCACCTGTGTGGTGGTCAGTTGCGCAAAGCGGTAGGCGGGCTCAAAAAACACGGTGTGGCGTGAGGCGTCCCAAGGGTTGGCGCGCCAAGGGGCAAAGCGGTCGGCAGAAGGCAGGTAGATTTGCCGCATGCGCCAGTAGTCGGCTGCGACCAGCAGCGCCAGGACCAGCGCGCTCAGGCCGATCAGCTGCACCACTTGCGACCAGCGCCGAGACACGCTGGGCCAGGCGGGCCAAAGAATCAAGCCGCACAGCAAAGTGGCGACCTGAAACGGGCCGTACCAGAGCGGGTATTCGAGCAGGCTGTGCAAGCCGATGACGGCCAGCACGCCCCAAGCCAGGGTGTGTTCCGGGCGTTCAATGCGCCAGGGACACAGCCGCCAGACGACAGCGAGCATGGCGCCGACCAAGCCCACCGCAGCGGGCACCCCCAGCTCGACGGCCAAGTGCAGCGGCAGGTTGTGCGCATTGCCCAGGATGTCGCAAAAGCGCTCACCGGGGTAAGGCGTGATGTAGTGCGCGTATTTGAGTTCGCCCCAGCCCCAACCTGTCCATGGGTGCAGGCTGATGAGGTGCAGCACATTGCCCCACAGCACACGGCGGCTGCCGCAGCCTTCGTCCTGGCCCAAGCGACTGATGGCACCCGCCACGTCTTGCGCGGTGATGGCCGACAAGGCTTTGGGCAGCAAGGCACTGGCCAGCAGGCACACGGCGAGTGTGGCCAAGCTCCAGCGCCAGGACAGCCTGACTGTGGCCGACCCATGGCGCAGGGACCATGCCACACACAGCAGCGTGACCAGCACCAGTTCCAGCAGGCCCGTGCGTGAGCCGGTGGCGGCATTGCCCACGGCCAGCAGCGTCAGCATCCAGCAGGCGTGGCGGCTGCGCAGGCCTTGAGCTTGCCACCACAGCACCGCCACCACGCCCATGCTGGTGAGCGTGGCCAGTTGGTTGCGTTGGCGCAGGTTGCCCACCGCGTCGCCGAGGTAAGCGGGCACATGGACCAGCCCACCCAAGCGGTCGGCAACGCCGAAATACTGAACCAAACCCATGGCACTGCTGATGAGCGCCGCCCAGGTCCAGGCGCGCGCCACCGCCAGCGGGCTGGGCATCTGGTCACTCAGGACCAGCAGGCACAGACAAGCCCAGCTGATGAGCACGGGCAGGGTGTTGGACTGGGGGGCAGGTGCCCAGGCATGTACCCATGGCAGGACCAGCAGCGCGCTGATCCAGATCTGGGGCCAGACCCTTGGTCTGTGGTTGGGGTGGTCCAAGCTCAGGACCATGCCACGCCGAACAGAAAAAACGCCCTGGGGTGAGCAGGGCGTTGGGGGGGTGTGAGCGCGCTCAGGTGGCCTTGCATGAAGCGGGCAGGTACTTCACGGGCAGGCCGTTGCCGCTGGCCGGGCCGCAGCGCCAACCAGAGATCGGCTTGCCACCGTCGGTGCTGCCGTTGATGGCGGTGTCGCCGGTTTGCAGGGGCGTGAGGGCGATGGCATTGGCCGATGCGCTGGTGCTGCCGCGCAGGGCTTCGTGGTTGCCGGTCACGGTGATCACGCCGTTGCCATCGACAGCGATGCCGCTCACGTATTTGCTGGTTTGGCTGTCGCAGGCTTTGGGCAGCTGGGCAGAGACGTTGTTGTCAGATGAAGAACCGATGGCTTCTGTGACAGCGGTCTTGCAACCGTTGGCGGCCAGCAGCATCTCGGACACCTTGGCGCGGATGGTGTAGTCCTGGTAAGCGGGCAGCGCCAACGCCCCCAGAATGCCGATGACCGCGATCACGATCATCAGCTCAATCAGTGTCAAACCTTGTTGCCTTTTTTGCATGGCATTGTCTCCCTGGTGAATGGAACTGGATGGTAAATCAAACCACCTGTTTGCTCCACCCCCAGGCAGGCCAGGTCAGGCTTGGGGTTCTTCTTCCTTTTTGGCGCCCGACATCTTGCCGATGGCCAACACCAGCGCAGCGCCCAAAGCGGGACCCGCGTAATGCAGCCATGTGTTGGCCTCGACGATGGAAGTCATTGCCACATCGCTGACGATGGTTTCGCCACCGACCCAGCCGATCAGGGCCGCGCCCAGTGTGATGATGACGGGGAAGCGTTCCATCAGAGCGATCATCAACTTGCTGCCAAAGACCACCAGTGGAATGCTGATGGCCAAGCCCAGAATCAGCAGGGTCATGTTGCCCTTGGCGGCAGCGGCAACGCCAATCACGTTGTCCAGGCTCATCACCAGGTCGGCGATCAGGATGGTGCGGATGGCGACCCACAGGCCGTGGTTTTCGCCGTGACCTTCACCGTCTTCGTCTTCACCCGCCAGCAGTTGGGTGCCGATCCACAGCAGCAAGATGCCGCCAATGATTTGCAGGTACGACAGGGCCAGCAGTTTGGCCGCGACCACCGTCAGGGCAATGCGCAGGAACACCGCAGCGCCCGAGCCGAACATGATGGCTTTTTTCTGTTGCTCAGGGGGCAGGCCGCGGGCCGCCAGCGCGATCACCACCGCGTTGTCGCCCGACAAGATGATGTTGATCCAGATGATCTTGAGCAAGCCAATCCAAAACTCTGAGGTTTGCAGCATGTCCATGTTGTTCTCCGTAGGTATAAAAACAAAAGCGCTGACAACCTGCGTTGACAGCGCTTTGAGTTGCAGGTGGCCCGAGTTTACCGGGCTGAGACTGCAAAGCTGTGCGTAATTGCCCTTATGAACGAGCCTTGCGCGACTCGACGGGGCTGCATGTTGATCAGTTGGGGACAGAGCCGAAGATCTGTCCCCAAAGTCATTACTTCAACTGAGCCTTGAGCAATTTGCCCAATTCAGATGGGTTGCGTGTGACGATGAAGCCGCACTCTTCCATGATGGCCAGTTTGGCGTCTGCAGTGTCAGCACCGCCAGAAATCAAAGCACCAGCATGGCCCATGCGCTTGCCGGGAGGGGCAGTCACACCAGCGATGAAGCCAACGATGGGCTTCTTCATGTTGGCCTTGCACCACATAGCGGCTTCAGCTTCGTCTGGACCACCAATTTCACCAATCATGATGACGGCGTCGGTGTCTGGATCGTCGTTGAAAGCCTTCATCACGTCGATGTGCTTCAAACCGTTGATGGGGTCACCACCGATACCGACGGCGCTGGATTGGCCCAAGCCCACTTCGGTCAACATCGCCACGGCTTCGTATGTCAATGTGCCTGAACGAGACACAACGCCAATACGGCCTTTACGGTGGATGTGACCAGGCATGATGCCGATCTTGATTTCGTCAGGGGTGATCAGGCCTGGGCAGTTGGGGCCCAGCAGCAAAGTGCGCTTGCCGCCAGCGGCTTCTTTGGCTTTCATTTTGTTGCGCACTTCGAGCATGTCACGGACGGGAATGCCTTCGGTGATGCAAATCGCCAAGTCCAGGTCGGCTTCAACGGCTTCCCAGATCGCAGCGGCTGCGCCTGCTGGGGGCACGTAGATCACGGACACAGTCGCGCCCGTGTTTTGAGCCGCTTCTTTGACCGATGCGTAGATTGGGATGTTGAAGATGGACTCGCCAGCCTTCTTGGGGTTCACACCCGCGACGAAGCAGTTCTTGCCGTTCGCGTATTCCTGGCACTTTTCAGTGTGGAATTGACCGGTTTTGCCGGTGATACCTTGGGTGATGACTTTGGTGTCTTTGTTGATGTAGATGGACATGTTTGTTCCTAATCAGTTGAGGACAGAGCTAAAGATCTGTCCCCAAAGTCATTATTTAACGGCGGCAACGATGGCTGTCGCGGCTTCGGCCATGGTGTCGGCCGAGATGATCGGCAGACCGGATTCGGCCAGCATCTTCTTGCCCAGCTCGTCGTTGGTGCCCTTCATGCGCACCACCAATGGCACGGACAAGTTCACGGCTTTGCAAGCAGTGATCACGCCGCTGGCGATGGTGTCGCACTTCATGATGCCGCCGAAGATGTTGACCAAAATGCCTTTGACATTCTTGTTGGCCAGCATGATCTTGAACGCTTCGGTGACTTTCTCGGCTGTGGCTCCGCCGCCCACGTCCAAGAAGTTGGCTGGCTCGCCGCCAAACAACTTGATGGTGTCCATGGTGGCCATGGCCAAGCCAGCGCCGTTGACCAAGCAACCAATGTTGCCGTCCAGGCTGATGTAGGCCAGGTCGAACTTGGAAGCTTCCACTTCAGCAGGATCTTCTTCGTCCAAATCGCGGTAAGCCACGATTTCTGGGTGACGGAACAAAGCGTTGGCATCGAAGTTGAACTTCGCGTCCAAAGCCATCACGTTACCTTTGCTGTCGCGGTTCAGTGGGTTGATTTCCACCAACGATGCGTCGGTTTCCATGTAGCACTGGTACAGCTTCTTGAAGATGTCCACGGCTTGGGCGGTGGAGTCCGCAGGCATGCCGATGGCGTCAGCGATCTTCTTGGCTTGGGCATCACCCAGACCGGTCAGAGGGTCGATGAACTCGGTGATGATCTTTTCGGGGGTGGAGTGAGCCACTTCCTCAATGTCCATGCCGCCTTCGCTGGATGCGATGAACGCGATCTTTTGCGAGGCGCGGTCGGTGACCACAGACACGTAATATTCTTTGTTGATGTCGGCGCCGTCTTCGATGTAGAGGCGACGGACTTTTTGGCCTTCGGGGCCAGTCTGGTGCGTCTTGAGCTGCATGCCCAGGATCTCGCCAGAGATGCGTTTGACGTCATCGATGGTTTTGGCCACCTTGACGCCGCCGCCTTTACCGCGGCCACCCGCGTGGATTTGGGCTTTCACAACCCAAACTGGGCCGCCCAGCTTTTGAGCGGCTTCAACAGCCTCTTGAACGGTGAACGCTGGGATGCCACGTGGAACTGGCACACCGAATTGACGCAAGATTTCCTTGCCTTGGTACTCGTGAATCTTCATGAGGGCTCTCTCAGAGGGGTGGAAATTCGACCGGTCCGCCGGGGTCACATCATCAGTTTGGCCCGCCAGCAGGCGCTGGACACTGCAGCCTTGGACTGTATCATGCTGCAATGCATCAATACTGAGCCTTGCGTCTTACATTGACTTGACGCAAAGAGCCAGAACTGAACAGGAAATCCTTGAAATGGCCAAAATTTTCATCGACGGCGAAGCGGGCACCACGGGTTTGCAGATCCGCGAGCGTCTGGCGCTCATGCCGCAGGTCCAGGTGCTGAGCATCGACCCGGCTCGGCGCAAAGACCCCG
>CANBTZ010000124.1 GCA_947372495.1 Comamonadaceae bacterium
CAACGGCACTGGCAACCCGGAGGACGCGAGCAACTTCAGTTGCCGCTGAGTTGCCAGTCGCAGGGCTTCAGCCCTGTGCGCCCATCAGGTAGTCGATCTTGCCCACGTCCACGCCGTTGTGGCGCAAGATGGCGTAGGCGGTGGTGATGTGGAAGTACATATTGGGCAGCATCCAGCCGGTCAGGTAGTCCTGACCTTTCAGCGTGCGGGTCTTGCCCGGGCCTGCGGGGAAGGTGATCTCTTTGTCCTCGGTGCCGTCCAGCGCAACGGCGGGCACGGTGGCCACGAAGGCCAGGGTTTTCTGGATGCGCTCCTGCAGTTGGGCCAGCGTGGTTTCGGTGTCTTCGAACTTGGGCGCTTCGATGCCCGACAAGCGGGCCACACCGTTTTTCACGGCGTCACAGGCGATCAGCACCTGGCGGGTGAACGTGAACATGTCGGGGGCCAAACGGTCGGTGGTGAGCGCCAAGGGGTCGATCTTCTTGGCTTCGACAAACTGCTCGGCCTTGGCCAGGATGTGGCTCAGGTTGGTCAGCATGCGGGTGCAGACGGGCAAGCTGGCGTTGGACATGGAAATGGTCATGGAAAGTCTCCTGTTGAAAATGAAGGGTCAGGCGTTGGCCACGGGCAGTGCGCTCACGGGCTCGCCGATGGCATAAAAGTGGCCGCCGGCCACATGGTGCAGGCTGCGCAGTTCGGGTGGGGCGTCTTCAAAGTGCCAGTGGCCTGCTGTGAAAACGCGCTCGTCGGCCCAAGCGGCGACGACCTCGGCCAAGATCAAATCGTGCGGTCCGGCCACATGGGCGGTGGCGGGCAGCACGCGGCATTCGAGTTGCGCGATGCAGCCCTCAACCAGCGGCACCCCAGTTTGCGGGGCTGGCGAGGTGCGGATCTGGCAGCGCGCCAGTTTGTCGGGGTGGTTTTTGCCGCTCATGCCGCCCGCCGCCATGACCAGATCGCGCTGCGCCACGCAGGGCACATTCAGGCTCAGCACCCCGGAGGCATCGATCAGCTCGCGGGTGAGGGTGGCCTTGTCGATGACGACCGCGATCTTGGGCGTGTCAAAGTCCAGCGGCATGGCCCAGGCGGCGGCCATCACGTTGGCGCGGCCAGCATGCCAGCTGCCCACCAACACGGTGGGGCCGTGGTTGAGCAGTCGGTAGGCGTGTTGGAGGTCAACGGTTTGCATGCGGTGCTCAACGGGGTTCGGGGGAGAGCCCCGAGCGCTCTTTTTGGTACTGGTCGTAACGCGGCAAGCCTTGATTGGGGGGCGAACTGGTGCCTACGGCCTTGGCTTTTTCCTGGGCGCGGATTTCTTCGTACACGGCCTTCGTCGACACCAGGCCGCAGCCCGTCAGGACGTACAGCAGCGGCAGGGCTATGACCGTTTTGTTCATGGTTAGCGCTTGTTGAATTTCTGCCAGTACTGGAATTCGTCTTCTCGGACTTCGTATTCCAGATCTTCCACGCGGCTGAGCATGCGCTCTTTGGCATCGCTCACAGCGCGGTTGTAGATGCTGGGGCCGATTTCTTCGAGGACAAAGCCGAGCAAAGCGCCAGCAGAGATGTTGCCGATTCTTTGCTCAAAGTGGGCCTCAAAGTAGCGCTCGATGCTGGCAATCGCCTGAGCGCGGTCCTCTTTGCTCAGTTCAATGGACATGGCCGGATCAAGCGATTTCGGCGATCAGTTCGATCTCGACGCAAGCGCCCAACGGAATCTGCGCCACGCCAAAGGCGCTGCGGGCGTGTGCTCCCGCTTGCGGGCCAAACACTTGGCCCAGCAGCTCGCTGCAGCCATTGGTCACCAGGTGCTGCTCGGTGAAGTCGCCCGTCGAATTGACCAAGCTCATCACCTTGACGATTCGCTTGACCTTGTTCAGGTCGCCCACGGCGGCGTGCAGCGTGCCCATCAGGTCAATCGCCACGGCGCGCGCGGCTTGCTGGCCTTCGGTGGTGCTGATGTCTTTGCCCAGCTGGCCGGCCCAGACTTTGCCGTCTTTTTTGGCGATGTGGCCCGAGAGGAACACCAGGTTCCCGGTTTGCACAAAGGGCACGTAGGCCGCAGCGGGCACGGCCACCGGGGGCAGCTCAATGTTCAGGGATTTCAGGGTGTCGTAAACGCTCATGGTGGCCTTTGTGTGCTGCTCTGTGGGATTCCCGCATGCGCGGGAGCGACAAAAATCTGTCGGAATTGTCGCTCAAACTGAGCTGAGCAGTGCCTTGAGCCTAAAGAGGGGCCACCGTGACTGCCACTTCCAGGGTGTGGGCACCGCCCCCCTGCAGCACGCCGCGCAATGGGGAGACGTCGGCAAAGTCGCGGCCCACGGCCAAGCGCACATAGTCTTCGCCTGGACTGGCCAAACCGGTGCGGTTGTTGGTGGGGTCCAGGTCCAGCCAGCCTTGGCAGGCATGACCGGCCAGCTCGGGCAGGTACACAGCGGCCCAGGCGTGCGAGGCGTCGCTGCCCACCAAGCGAGGCTGGCCTGGGGGCGGTTGCGTGAGCAGATAGCCGCTCACATAGCGGGCGGGCAAGCCCAATGAGCGCAGGCAGGCCAACAAAATGTGAGCAAAGTCCTGGCACACGCCGCGCTTGGCGCGCAAGGCGTCGAGTGCGGGGGTGTTGATGTCGGTGCTTTCCGATTCGTAGCGAAAGTCGCGGTGCATGCGCGCGGTGAGCTCTTGCGCGGCTTGCATCAGAGAGCGGCCCGGTGTGAAGCTGCTTTGCGCATAGGCCAAAAACGCTTCGTGCACGGGGGCATGGTGCGAACCAAACACAAAACCACTGTGCACATCGGCGGCTTGCCCACCCCGGTAGCGGAAATGCTCGCGCACCGATTCCCAACTTTGACTGGCGGTGCTCATGGCCAGTGGGGCCGTGTCGATTTCGCTGTGCGCCCGAACCAGCAGCCCATCGTGCGGATGGGTCAGTGCCCAATAGGCCCGGTGGTTGAAAAACGCGTCGATGTTGTGTTGCACCTGGGCCCCAGGTTCCACCTGCATCCAGTGGCTGATGACTTTTTGGCAAGGTGAGTGGGCCGGCTGCAAGTGCGCCACGTGCTGCGCGGTTTGCACCGCAGGGCTGTAGCGGTATCGGGTTTCGTGGGTGATGGCCAGGCGCATGGGTGGTCTCAAGCGCCCACGCTGTAGCGGGCTTCGCCACTGTGGGTGAAAAACAGGCCACAGAGTTGGTCGGACACATCGCGTGCAGCGGTTTGGCAATGGCTCAAAGCAGCATACAGAGGCAATGTGCGGTCGGAGTCGGGCGCGAGGAAATGCGCTGGCCAAAGTGATTCGGGCGACAAGTCGATCAGTTTGGGCGCAATTTCTGCCAAGGGCAGGGTGGCGCCATCGGCCAGTTGACCCATGCGCAGCAAGCGCGAGCGCAGGGTGTGCGCGACCCAGCCCAAGGAGCGCGGGTTGTCCGAATTGGTCACCAGCAAATCCACCAGCGCTTGGGGCGTGCGGCTTTGCTGGTACTGGGCGTGAAAGCTGATGGTGCTGTCAAACAGATCGAGCACAGCGTCAAAGCCCGCTTGCTCGCCGATCAGGCCCAACTGCACGGCTTCTGTCAAAGCCGAGGATAAAAATTCCAGGCGTTCGATGTGGCGACCGATCGAGAGCAAGCGCCAGCCGTCGTCGCGGCTCATGCGGTCGGTTTGCGCGCCGGTCAGGGCGGCCAGCATTTGGCTCGTGTCGGCCAACAGGCGCTGAACTGCCACGGTGTCAGGCGTGCCTGTAGCCTCTGGGTTGGCGATGCCGCTTTGGCCGCTGGGCTTGAAAAACCGTGACTCGGCCTGCTCCAGCAAGCGCCAGTGCTCGGGCGACAGTCGCTCGCGCACCGAAGCCGCGGCCAAGCGCACGGAGCGCAAATTGAAACCCACGCTGGTGGCCAGTTCGCGGTCCCACAAGCCCGCGATGAGCGATCGCTCAAAAACCCGGTGCGCTTGCACTGCGCCGGGCACGCCTGCGCGGACCAGACCGTGCCGTGTGGCCATGCGGGTGATGAAGTTCAGCAGGCAGGGCAGGTTCTGGTTTTCGCCACCCAAAATTTCGAGGCTCAAGCGCACCAATCGCAAGGTGTTTTCGGTGCGCTCGGTGTAGCGGCCCATCCAGAACAGGTTTTCTGCGGCGCGGCTGGTGACCAGACGTTGACGCTGCAAAGCATCGCTGGCCGATGGTGCTGGCGATGGGCTGGGTGTTTGGGTCTGAGTCTGAGTCTGAGTCTGTGACTGCGATTGCGACTGCGTTTTCAGTGGCAAGGGCATCTGAGCAGGCGACTGAACCCACACGTCGGCGCTGCTGCCACCGCGCTGCATGGAGGCGATGCCTGCACGGGTGCCCAAACGGGCCAGGCCACCGGGCAACACTTGCCAGCCGCCTTGGGTGTCGGCCACGGCAAACACGCGCAGCACCACCGGGCGCGATTGGATGCTGGACGATTGCCAAGTCGGCTGGTGCGACAGGGGCAGCCACGACTGCAAAGTGTGGGCATCGGGGTCGCGCAAGATGCGGCCTGCCCATTCGTTTTGTTCTTGGCGTGACAAGGTGTGGCCCAGCACCGGCTCGAAACTTTGGCGGTCGGTGTTGTGGGGGTAGGTGGGTTTGATCACGCAACTCTGGATGCGTGGCAGCACGTCTTGCAGCGCTGCCGATTCACCGCACCACCAGCTCGGAATCGCAGGCAATTGCAATTCTTCACCCAGCAGGTCGCGCGCCAGTGCGGGCATGAAGCCCAGCAAAGCGTTGGACTCCAAAAAGCCCGACCCTGGGGTGTTGGCTACCAGCACGTTGCCGCTGCGCACCGCCTGCAGCAAGCCTGGCACGCCCAGCGTGGAGTCGGCGCGCATCTCCAGCGGGTCAAGCCAGTCGTCGTCCACGCGTTTGAGCAGGCCATGCACGGGTTGCAGGCCTTGCAGGGTTTTGAGGTACAGCTTTTCGTCGCGCACCGTCAGGTCGTTGCCTTGCACCAAGCTCAGGCCCAGGTAGCGGGCCAGGTAGGCATGCTCAAAATAAGTTTCGTTGTAAGGGCCCGGTGTGAGCAGCGCGATGTGGGCCGAAGCACCTGCCGGGCTGCGGGCCTTGATGCCGTCGATCAGGGTGCGGTAAGTCTCGGCCAAGCGCTGCACCGGGAACGCCTCGAACGCTTGTGGAAACTGGCGCGAAACGATTTGCCGGTTTTCGAGCAAATAGCCCAAGCCCGATGGCGCTTGGGTGCGCTGCGACAGCAGCCACCAGCAGCCATCAGGTCCGCGTGCCAAATCGAAAGCGGCCAATGACAAGTAACGCCCGCCCACGGGGGGCACGCCCTGCATGGCGGGCAGGTAGGCGGGGTGGCCTTGCACCAGGGCAGCGGGCAGCTGGCCACTGAGCACGAGCTGCTGCGGTCCGTAAGCGTCGGCCATGATGCGCTCGAGCAGCTGCATGCGCTGCATCACACCCGCCTCGATCTGTTGCCAGTCGGCGTGTCCCAGCATCAGTGGGAAGAGGTCGAGCGACCATGGGCGCTGGGGCTGGTCGGCGGCCGCATACACGTTGTAGGTGATGCCGTTGTCGCGCACTTGCCGCTGCAAGTTGGCCATGCGGGTGTTCAGGTCGGTGGGCCCCAATGGGGGCGCAGCGCTGGGCGAGCCCGCTGGAGTGCCTTGCTCGTCAATGAACGTTTGCCATGCGGCACTGATCGCCGCAGTTGGGGCCGTGCTTTCCGGGGCCTTGCTGGGCGCTGTGGTGGCTGGGCCGGACACTTGCCCATGCAGCTCGTCCCAATGCCCTTGCGGCGCGCACTCTTGCTGGAGCGCCAGCCAAGTCATGGCGTGCGCTTGCAGCGTGGCGAGGGCTTGTGGCGAGCTGTCATTCATCCGATCCATTGTCGCTTGAAATGGGCGCGATCTGGGTGTCCTTGCAGACGCAAGACCCTGACCGCCCCAGACGCGCTGTGGTGCAGCGCACACCAGGTGTCCAAGGGGGCGACCATGACCAGGCTCAAATCCTTCTCAGGTCGAGCGTGTACGGGAACTCGGCGCTCGCGTGCAGCGTGGCGTTGGGCCCCAGCGTCGCCAGCTGCTTCATCGCACCGGGCGTATGCCCCATGCGGAAGAAGCGCGCCAAGCGGCGGCTTTCGGCCTCGTAAGCGTTGACCGGGAAGGTGTCGTAACTGCGGCCACCGGGGTGCACCACATGGTATTGGCAGCCGCCCAGCGAGCGCTTCATCCAGGTGTCCACCAGGTCCACCGTGAGCGGCGCGTGCACGCCAATGCTCGGGTGCAGCGAAGAAGGCGGGTTCCAGGCTTTGTAACGGACGCTGGCCACGTACTCGCCCACCACGCCCGTGGGCTGCAAGGGCAGGGGCCTGCCGTTCACCGTCACCGTGTGGCGCGCCGGGTTCATACCGGTCACATGCACCTCGATGCGCTCCAGCGACGAATCCACATAACGGGCGGTGCCGCCTGCGCCGCTTTCTTCGCCCATGACGTGCCAGGGCTCCAGTGCATTGCGCAGGGTGACCACCGCACCGTCGACCCGGATTTGCCCCACCAGCGGGAAACGGAACTCGAAATGCGGCGCAAACCAGCTGGGGTCAAAGTGGAAGCCTGCATCGCCCAGCTCGGTCAGCACGTCGTCAAAATCCTTGTGGATCCAGTGCGGCAGCATGAAGCGGTCGTGCAGCTCGGTGCCCCAGCGCGTCACGGGCGCTGAATAGGGCTCGTCCCAGAAGCGGGCCACCAGCGCACGCAGCAAGAGTTGCTGCACGATGCTCATGCGCTCGTGCGGCGGCATCTCGAAAGCGCGCAGCTCCAGCAGGCCCAGCCGTCCGGTGCTGCTGTCGGGCGAATACATCTTGTCGATGCAAAACTCGCTGCGGTGGGTGTTGCCCGTCACATCCACCAAGATGTTGCGCAGGGTGCGGTCGACCACCCAAGGTGCCATGTCGGTGCCAAACTTTTTGCGGTTGCGCATGATCTCGCGCAGCGCGATCTCCAGCTCATAGACCTGGTCATTGCGCGCCTCGTCCACACGCGGGGCCTGGCTGGTCGGGCCGATGAACATGCCGCTGAACAAATAACTCAGGCTCGGGTGGTTGTGCCAGTACAGCACCAAGCTGGCCAGCAACTCGGGGCGGCGCAAGAATGGGCTGTCGGCGGGCGTGGCCCCGCCCATCACCATGTGGTTGCCGCCACCCGTGCCCGTGTGGCGGCCGTCGGTCATGAACTTTTCGGCAGACAGGCGCGTCTCGAAAGCGGCTTTGTACAAAAACTCGGTGTGCTCGACCAACTCTTTCCAGTTGTGGGCCGGGTGGATGTTGACCTCGATCACACCCGGGTCGGGCGTGACCTGCAGCAGTTTGAGGCGCGGGTCGCGTGGCGGTGGGTAGCCTTCGAGCACGATCTTCATGCCCAGCTTCAGCGCTGTGGCTTCTACGGCGGTCAGCAGCGAAAGGTAGTCTTCCAGGCGGGCCAGGGGCGGCATGAAGACATACAGCACGCCCGACTTCTCGCCCTTGGCCATGGCCTCGGCTTCGACTTGGGGGCCGTTGGCGCGCTGGGGGTCACGCACTTCCACGCACAGCGCTGTGCGCACCACAGACGGGTCGGACTCGAATTTGACAGGCACGGCGGCCTTCACCGCTGCGCTGGGGTGGCGCGCTTGCAGCGTGATGGGGGCGGCAGGCAATGCTGTCCGGGGGGCAAAAGGGTCCTGTTCGATTTGGTGCCAGCGGTCGGTGGGCGCAGCCCAAGGCAGCGAGTCCAGCGGCAAGCGCCAACCCATGGGGGAGTCACCGGGCATGAGGTACATGCGCTCGTCGCGCACGAACCAAGGGCCGGTTTGCCATGACGTCCCCGTCAGCTCAGGCGAGGCCGTTTCGACAGGCTGAATGGGCAGCACATAACCCACTGCCTGGTCCAAGCCCTGGCTGAAAATGCGGCGTAAGCGGTTGCGCTCCATCTCGTCGTCCAGCCGCGCATCAAACGGGTCCACGTTCACGGGCAATCGGCGTTCACGCCACAGGTAGTACCAGGTGTCTTCGTAGCCGGGCAGCACGGTGTCTGAGCTCAAGCCCAGTTGCGCCGTGAGCCC
>CANBTZ010000125.1 GCA_947372495.1 Comamonadaceae bacterium
TGCTTCCGCGACGAAGACTTGCGCGCTGACCGCCAGCCCGAATTCACGCAGATCGATATCGAAACCTCGTTCCTGACCGAAGAAGACATCCGCGAGATGTTCCAGGGCATGATCAAGCGCGTGTTCAAAAACACCATTGGCGTGGATCTGGGCGAGTTCCCGATCATGACGTACCAAGACGCGATGCACATCTATGGCTCCGACAAGCCTGACCTGCGCGTGAAACTGCAGTTCACCGAGGTGACCGACGTCATGAGCGATGTGGACTTCAAAGTGTTCTCGGGTGCAGCCAACATGAAAGGCGGCCGCGTGGTCGCCCTGCGTGTGCCCGGTGGTTCGGTCGAAGGCGGCGGCATCAGCCGTGGCGAGATCGACGCCTACACCGAGTTCGTCAAGATCTACGGCGCCAAGGGCCTGGCCTACATTCGCGTCAACGACCTGTCCAAAGGCCGCGAAGGCCTGCAGTCACCCATCGTGAAAAACATCCACGACACGGCGCTGAATGCCGTGCTCGAGCGCTCGGGTGCCCAAAACGGCGATCTGATTTTCTTTGGCGCTGACAAAGAAAAAATCGTCAACGACGCCATCGGCGCGCTGCGCATCAAGATCGGCCACAGCGTGTTCGGCAAAGCCAACGGCCTGTTTGAAGACCGCTGGGCCCCAATGTGGGTGGTGGACTTCCCGATGTTCGAATACGACGAAGAAAACCAGCGCTACACCGCTGTGCACCACCCCTTCACCGCGCCCAAAGCTGGTCACGAAGACTGGATGGTCACCGCCCCCGAGAAGTGCATCTCGCAAGGCTACGACATGGTCTTGAACGGTTGGGAAATGGGCGGCGGCTCGGTGCGTATCCACCGCGCTGACGTTCAGCAAAAGGTGTTTGACGCGCTCAAAATCACCCCCGAAGATGCCCAGCTCAAGTTCGGCTTCTTGCTCGACGCGCTGCAATACGGCGCGCCTCCCCACGGTGGCTTGGCCTTTGGCTTGGACCGCATCGTGACCTTGATGACCAAGGCCGAGTCCATCCGCGACGTGATCGCCTTCCCCAAGACACAGCGCGCCCAGTGCCTGCTGACCCAGGCTCCATCGCCTGTGGACGACAAGCAGCTGCGCGAGCTGCACATCCGTCTGCGCAATCCGGACGGCGTCAAAGCCGCTTGATGCAATAACAGGTATCAGTTGGCAGCATGGTCCTGTCAATAGAACTTCGCGAACCTCTTTCCCAATTGCTCGATGCATTGGGAGGGGGGATTGACCTCACGGATGTCTCGTTGATGCGGAAACGCCTCAACCAAGTGTGCGAGGCTGTGCCAGTGCCTTGCCCGTTTGCTTCGCATGTGCTGTCTGACAGCCCAACAGCAGCGGTATTGCACGAATACCGAGCTGTTTCGACTGGGGCTGAAAATGGGAGCATGCAACCCATCTTGCTGTGGTTTCACGGGGGTGGTTACGTCATGGGCAAAGCCCTTCATGACGATGTGCTGTGCCAAAGGTTTGCTGACGAGCTGGGCATTCGTGTGTTCAGCCTCGACTACCCTTTGGCGCCCGAATACCCTTACCCGCATGCCTTGATTGCGGCGGAGTTTGCCTGGGACTGGCTGCTGCGCGAGTGCGTGACAGCGAAGGGTGCACCTCGCATCGCCGTGGGTGGAGCCAGTGCCGGTGGGGGCTTGGCCGCCAGCTTGGCTTTGCGTTTGCGAGACCGTGCCCGTGGTTCGGATGCCCAGACGGTTCAGCCTTGCTTGCAGTGGCTGATGTACCCCATGTTGGATGCCCGCACCCGCGTGGCTGCCGGGCAACCGGACACCCTTTTGTGGACAATTGACTGCAATCGCCAGGCTTGGCACTACCTGCTGCAAGGGAGCGATGCGTCTCTCAAGTCTTTGCCTGAACACATGGCCGCACCCATGGCTGCACAGCCGTACTTCAGCCCGAGCGAAGTGATTGACTTGTCGGGCTTGCCTGCCGCATTCATGGCCATTGGCTCCATTGACCTGTTCCATGCCGAGAACAGTTCTTACGCAGAACGCTTGCGACAGGCGGGAGTGGATTGCGATTACCACGAGTTTGCGGATGCACCCCATGCGTTTGATGCGTTTGCTCCACAAGCCAGTGCCTCGGTCACCTTTGAATTCCTTCGCATGGCGTGTTTGCGCAAAGCCTTGTTTACGGAAGACAAAAAATGAGCCGTGCCATTCCAGTGTTTGTGTTGGGCAACCATGTGCAGGCCTGCTGCTGGCAGGTGCAGCGATTGCCCAAAGCCGGTGAAACATTCCAAGCCACAGGGTTGACGGTCGAACCTGGCGGCAAAGGGCTGAATGTGGCGATTGGCATGCACCGGCAGGGCTTGCGCGTGCAGGTCATGATCGGCTGCGGTCAGGATGGCGCAGCCGACGAATTGCTCAAAGTCCTGCGCAGCGAAGGTCTGGACACCACGCATGTAATTCATTTTCCCGGTGCATCTGGCTGGGGCGCTGGGTTCATCGGTGCTGACGGCCAAAATGCGATCGCTGTGTATCCGGGTGCTAACCTCTTGCTGGCGCCGTCACATGTGCAATCGGCCCGAGCCGAAATTGAGCAAGCGCGGTTGGTTTACGGGCAGTTTGAAACTTCTGTGTCAGCCGTGACCGAGGCCTTTGCCATGGCCCACGCGCGAGGGATTGTCACCGTCCTCAACCCCTCACCTTGGCAAACGCCGCCGGAGGCACTGCGCCGTACCACCCACACCGTGCTGGTCAACGAAACTGAGGCGAAAGAATTGTTCGGTGTGCAACAGCCGTGGGCCACGCAGTGGCCTCAAATGCAAGGCGACATGGAGCGCTGTTTGCCCAGCTTCTGGCAAGCTTGGCCTGCTGCTCAGCAACTGGTGGTCACCCTGGGCGAGCATGGGGCGGTCGTTTACTGGCGCGAGCCGTCTGCATACGATGGCCTGCGCGGCATCTTCATGCCTGCTCCCACCGTTCAAGCCGTCGACACCGTCGGCGCGGGGGATGCCTTTGCCACAGGCTTTGTGTCCACCTGGCTGGCCTGCCAGGACACGGGCAAGTCTGCACTTCAAAGTGTTCAGGAAGCGCTAGAGCAAGGGCACATTTGTGGAGCCCACATGGCCGCTACGCGAGGTGTTTTGGATGGCTTGCCCTTGGCCCAGCAGATGCTGAGCCTGCAGGCGCGTTTGCGTCCTGGGCACGCGGAATTGATCCACTGAGGTCAGACTGACAAAGGCATGCGGTAGACATAGACGTCACCGCGAAATAAACCTTCCACATATTCGACCAGCTGCTGATTGGCACCCGCCCGTGTGTGCCGCTTGAAGAGCAAGCATGGCAGCGGCTCTTGCAAACCGAAGTCGCGTGCTTCCTCTTCGGTGCTCAAGACCGCCTCGACGGTCTGGTCAGCGTTTTGCAACGCCAAGCCGCATTCAAGCCGCAGTAAATCATAAGCTGAGCCCTGCCCATCCCAGTTCACCATGGCCGGGGCCAAGCTGAGGTCGTACCAAGCGTTTTCGCGGGTCATGGGCGTGTCATCGCCAAAACGCAGGCGCACCAGATGCAGGAACGGTGAATTGGATGGAAGTCCGAACACCGAAGCAATCATCCGATCCCGAACCACCTCGCGCAGCAAGATGCGTGTGCTGGCTTTTTTGCCCAACTCCTGCATCTCTTGTGTGAAACCTTTGAGCTGACCCAATGGCGCCTGCAACTTGGGCACGGGAGACAGCACGGTGCTGCCGCCTCTTCCGGAGCCGCTGCTGATCCAACCTGTGCGGCGCAGTTCGTCGTAACTGCGCTTGACGGTGATGCGGCTCACCCCCAACTGCTCAGCCAAATCGCGTTCCGATGGCAATGTGGTGCCGGGAGCCCAAACACCTTGTTGCAGCTTGTTCACCAATTGCGCGTGCAGTTGGCGCCAGAGCGATTCACCTTGCTGCAAGTCAATCACCCATTGAGTGTCGGTTGCCGTGGCCATCGTCGCAGGCACCTCTGCCAAGGGCGCGTCCTTGGCGTCATCAGCATCATTGGCCGAGGCCAAAGCATGAGGTGAGGAGGGGGTGTTTATGGACATGTCCAATATTCTAAATGTGCCACCTGAACATGATAACAGCTGCCCTATGGATGCAAGGCAGCGCTCTTGCTGAGCGGTGAAGATCGCTTCCGATACGGGGAGCCACGCCATCGCAAATTACCAATCATCCAAACGAAATATAAAAAATAAATTTATAAGTATTCTTAAATTTTGAAAAGGAAAACCCTGATATGATTTTGTTATGGACATGTCCATAATTGCCAAAGATAAGTCCATTGCTGTGCATGAGGACCATGAAAGTCATCACCGTTATCCATTCTGAAAGTTCAAAAATGAGCAAACACGAAGTCCATCCCACATCCTCGATCCTGGTGAGCTTGTCGCTGACCTGCCTCTTCGGCCTGAGCGTTGTGCTGTCAGTTGGCCCCACGCTGGCCTCTGAGTCGGGGCGAATGTCAAAAAAGGCCTGCGCGCGAGACAAGGCCGTGACGGTCATTGCGGCCAGCTGCACCCACAAAGAGTTGACAGAAGACACCGACTTTGACTGGCCTATGTAAGGCACAGCGGATCGACAGACCATGCGATTTTTGTCCCAAGCCAGTTTCACCGCAGGCGCACTTTTGAAGCTGACGGGCACTGCCTGCGTTCTGCGCGCAAGGCGAGAGCGCCACTTGGGTCAGGCTGCTCGCACTGGCCATTCTGATCTTTGCCTGAGACATCTTCACCATTCCACTCACACAACACACAGGGAGAAGCACATGAAATTCATCAAAAAATCAGCCATCGTTTGGCTCGTATGGGTAGCTACTTTGGTGGGTCTCAAAGCCACCGCAGACCAAGGGCCTGAGGATGTCGGCAGTGCCGATGCAAGCCTCTCAAGCTATGCCGAAGCCAGCTTCAATCCGACTGCACTCATTGAGCGTCTCAACAACGGACGCGTTCACCTTGAACGTTGCTGCGACTACGCCAACGACAGCCGCTTTGAGTGCTGAAGCACGCACGCCACACCACACCGTACTCACATTTTTTCTTTGACCCCGCGAACGAGGTAAACACCATGACACCCCACACGGCAACCCGCAACCCTTCCAAACAAACCTCCACAGCCACTGCGCCTGCAGCGGTACATCAGGTTTGTGGAGGCCCCACAAGCAAAACAGCCACCATCAGTGGCTGGATTGCGGTGGCTATGGCCACGTCGTTGCTGGTTGCCTGCGGTGGGGGTGGCAATGCCAGTGACGCCAACAACAGTGGCAATAACAGCGGCGGCACAGATTCCACAGCAACGCAACAAGCAGTGGCACCTCGTTACCGCCTGGTGCCACCCATCGTTCAGGCCAATTCCCCAGGTTTGATGTACGTCTTGTTCAAATCGCCCATCAGTGCATCAAGCTATAAAACCAGCGCAAGCCAATGGATCGCCAACAATGGCGCAGACCTGAATTACTGTCTCAACAACCAAGGGCAATGGATTGCGGTGGGCAGTTTGCTCAGCCAACTGAGTTACCTCTCGGCCACGGACACACGCTGGGTGGTTGACAAAGAAGCCTGTGGCGATGGTGCCATCACGCACACAGCGCAAGTGCAAGACATCTCAGGCCAAAAGCTTCAAGCCCTGTATCCCAATTGGGCCGCCGTGCTGGGCGCAGACGGCAATGCCGCATTTCCTTCAGGCAGCTCCACGCTGATCAACTGGGCCAGCGCCTACTCGGTGGACACGCTGGTGGCCGATACCAGCACCAGCATCACGGCCTATGGAGTTGGAGTGCAAGGGCTGATTGACCACTATGCAACGCAAAGCAGCAATGCCATCACCTCGGGCCTGGGCACCTACAAACTGCAGTTCACCAGCGGCAGCAATGGCTCGGGTTCCGTCACGCTGACCTCCACCATCAATGCCACCGTCTTCAATGCGCAATACACCATCGGCACATTGCGTGGCCAGCAGTACATCAAAGTCACCGGTTGGCCCACCGCGGCAGACATGAAGCAAAAAGATCTCGACGGTGATTTGGGTGTGTTGAACGCCAGCCTTCTGAATGCAGGCCAATACCCCGTGGTGGTGCTGGTCAACGGCGCTGCACGTTGGGCCACATTTTCGACGGCCAATACGCCCATCCCGGATGCCATCAATGCGGCCGCCATGCCCTTGGCCATGAACAAAACAGCGCTGGACGCCGTTTTGCAAATCGGTCGCTTGCCCGCATTCGGCAACTGATCTGGCAGAGCTGCTGAACATGATCGCAAGAGACAGCGCGGCCCTTGGCAGCAGCCTGCCGCGGGCACACAAAACACTGGCTGCACAGCCCCTGAGCCTGGCCGCGTCGTGGGGCGCTGCGACCGATCAATGGGCCGCAGCAGCAAGGGGTCAATCATGCTGATGCCAGTGGCTGCACGACCCAGGCCTGCCGCCAAGCCCCCCAGACTGGCCGTGGTGCTGGGCAGCGGGGGTGTGCGCAGCATTGCAGGTCTGGGCATGCTCGATGTGTTGTTCAAAGAAGGCTTGTTCCCAGATTTGATTGTCGGCTGCAGCACTGGCGCACTCTTTGGCGCAGGCGTGGCTGCGGGCAACACGGTGCAAGAGTCCTTCAGACTGGCCACCTCCTTGTGGTCACCTGAAATCACGCAGCAAAAGCGCTGGACGTCGATTGCACAACTGGCCATGCCGAGCTGGTTCGGCTTCGGACAAGACTTCTCGCTGCGCAATGACCAGCTCATGTCTCGTCGCCTGCGTCAAGCATTCGGTCATGTTGACTTGGCTCATCTCCCTACAGCGCTGCGCATTACCGCCACCAATGCCGTGCGCGGCACCCGTGTGGTGCTCGAACGCGGCGATCTGGTGCAAGCGATCCGGGCCAGCATCGCCATGCCCATGCTTTTCGGCCCCGTCAAGTGGGGTCAGCAATGGTTGGTGGACGGCGTGGTCTCTGACCCCTTGCCCATCAGCGCCGCTGCAGACGCCAGCATGGTCATAGCCATGGGCTTCGAGTTGGCCATGCCGCTCAAGGTGAACAACGCTTCACGCCTGGTGATGCAGTCCAGCACAGCCGTCTTCAACAACCTGCAACAAGCCCGCCTGATCGGTGCTCAAGCCAGCGCGCAAGCCAGCGGTCAAGCCCTGCTGACGATCCTGCCCGAGCTGGACAGGCGTATCGGACTTTGTCAAACCAGTGCCATGCCTTACCTAATCGAGGCGGGGCGTCAAGCCACTCAAAAAATGTTGCCACAACTCAGAGCCATGGTGAATGGTGTTGCCATCAAACCAGTGGGAATCTACTCGGCATCTGCGCACTGCTGAAGCGCACTGCAGTCTTGCGCGTCTTGCTGGTTGTTCACAAAAAACCAACTTTTCTCTCTCGAAATCTTTGAAAGGATCTACCCATGAATTTATACAACCGTCAAAGCTCACGTTACGCCATTTGCATGGGTTTGACCGTCGCGACCGTTTTTTTATCGGGCTGTGACACCATGCCCGTCAAGATGGGCGATGAGGGTGCCAAAACCGTTGCCACCGGCGCTGCAGGCGGCAGTGAGTCCACCAATGCCAATACCCAGCTTGAAAAATGCAATGAACCGTTGGGCACCATTTCACTGGTGGAAGATCAGGGCTCAGAATGGTACGGACTTGTCACTCAGCAATACAAACTTCCACCAACAGCCAACTTGTTGCGTTTGGTGATTCAGCAAAGCAATTGTTTTGTGGTGGTGGATCGCAGCCGTGCAGGCATGCAAGCCATGAACCGGGAACGGCAGCTGATGGCTGGAGGTGATACCCGTGCGGGTTCTAACTTCGGTAAAGGGCAGATGGTGGCATCGGACTTCGGCCTGACGCCCGAAGTCCAATTCTCAGCAGGCAACACGGGAGGCATGGCAGCCTCGCTGGGAGGGCTTGTAGGCGGTTTAGGGGGGGCTTTGTTGGGCGCTGCGGGCAACATCAAAACACGAGAAGCCAATGTCTTGCTCACCTTGGTTGACAACCGTTCAGGCGTGCAGATTGCGGCAGCA
>CANBTZ010000126.1 GCA_947372495.1 Comamonadaceae bacterium
TGGGCAAAGTCAAACGCCAGCTGGGGATTGCCCACGTTCATCATGATCTTGGTGGCGATCTCGGGCATGGTGCCGCGCTGCACCTCGGTCACTTCGGTCTCCAGCAGACCGTCGTAGATGCGGCCAGTGTCGCCCTCTGCGCAGCTCACCGTGACCAGCGTGCCGTCCTTGAGCTGCTCGGTGGCGTGGCCACAGCCCACCACTGCCGGGATGCCCAACTCGCGCGCAATGATGGCCGCGTGGCAGGTGCGCCCGCCGCGGTTGGTCACGATGGCGCTGGCGCGCTTCATCACCGGCTCCCAATTCGGGTCTGTCATGTCGGTCACCAGCACGTCGCCGGGCTGCACCGTGTCCATCTCGGAGATGTTGTGGACCAGTCGCACAGGGCCGGTGCCGATCTTCTGACCAATGGCGCGGCCTTCGGCCAGCACATGGCCTTTGCCCTTGAGCTTGTAACGCAGCTCGGCTTTGTCTTTGGCCTGGCTCTTCACCGTTTCGGGACGGGCCTGCAGGATGTAGAGCTGACCATCGCGGCCGTCCTTGCCCCATTCGATGTCCATCGGGCGGCCATAGTGCTTTTCGATGATCACCGCATAGCGGGCCAGCTGCTCGACATCGGCATCGGTCAGGCTGTAGCGGTTGCGCAATTCGGTGGGCACATCCACAGTTTTGACCAGCTTGCCTTTCAGCGGACCTTCTGCCGCTTTTTCTTCAGGCGATGCAAACACCATCTGGATCAACTTGGAGCCCAGGTTGCGCCGAATCACGGCGCGCTTGCCCGCCTCCAACATGGGTTTGTGGACGTAGAACTCGTCAGGATTCACAGCGCCCTGCACCACCGTCTCGCCCAAGCCATAACTGGAGGTGATGAACACCACATCTTCAAAGCCGGTTTCGGTGTCGATGGTGAACATCACACCCGCTGTTCCCAGGTCCGAGCGAACCATGCGTTGCACCCCCGCCGACAGGGCCACGTCAGCGTGCGCAAAGCCTTTGTGAACGCGGTAGCTGATGGCGCGGTCGTTGTAGAGAGAGGCAAACACCTCTTTCATCTTGTGCAAAACGTCCTCGATGCCGACCACATTCAAGAAGGTTTCTTGCTGACCGGCAAAAGAGGCATCTGGCAAATCCTCGGCGGTAGCCGAAGAACGCACAGCAAAGGAGGCATCAGCCTGACCTGACTGCAATTGAACGAAGGCTTCGCGGATGGCTTTTTCCAGATCGGCGGGGAAAGGCTGCGCCTCAACCATGGCACGGATTTCAGCACCAACAGAGGCCAATGCGCGCACATCTTCAGTGTCGAGGGCATTGAGCTTGGCGTTGATGCGGTCGGTCAAGCCATCGTGCTGGAGGAACTCGCGAAACGCGTGGGCCGTGGTGGCAAAACCGGTGGGCACCTTCACGCCCGAGGGCAGCTGAGAGATCATTTCGCCCAGACTGGCGTTCTTGCCGCCGACCGAATCGACATCGGTCATTCGCAGTTTTTCAAAAGGTACGACCAGTGCGGTCGCCTCAAACAGGTTAGACATGAGAAGCTCCAAAGTTAAAAACAGGGTTCCAAGCCAAGCGCCGCACCTTTGTATTTATTGGAATTGGGTACGTGCAAGCGGTGGATAATGGAACCATTGTAGGGGCGCAAGCCTCCCGAATTTCTTGATATTTTTTGCCGCCATGCCTCAACGCACCGTTTTTTTTGTCTCCGATGGCACAGGTATCACGGCCGAAACTTTTGGCAACGCGATCCTGGCCCAGTTCGATCTCAAAACACGGCACATCCGGCTGCCTTTTGTGGACACGATCGACAAGGCCCACCAGGCGGTGCGGCAAATCAACCACACAGGTGAAACCGAAGGCAGCAAGCCCATCGTGTTCTCAACCTTGGTGAACATGGAGGTGCTCAAGGTCCTGCAAGAGCACTGCCAGGGCATGTTGCTGGACATGTTCGGCACCTTTGTGAACCCGCTGGAAGAAGAACTCGGGGCCAAATCCCACCATCGGGTGGGGCGTTTTTCGGATGTGAGCAAAAGCAAGGAATACCACGACCGGATCGAAGCCATCAACTTCTCGCTGGCGCACGATGACGGTCAATCGCACCGCGATTTGGAAGGCTCGGACGTGATTCTTGTGGGGGTGAGCCGCAGCGGCAAAACGCCCACCAGCCTCTACCTGGCCATGCAGCACGGTCTCAAGGCGGCCAACTACCCCCTGATCCCCGAAGACTTCGAGCGTCGGCAGTTGCCCCCTGCGTTGACGCCCTACCGCAAGAAAATCTTCGGGCTGACCATCCTGCCTGAGCGCTTGGCCGAAATTCGCATGGAGCGGCGCCCCAATTCACGCTACGCCAGCCTGGACAACTGCCGCATGGAAGTGGCCGAGGCCGAGGCCATGATGCGCCGCTCGGGCATCCGCTGGCTGTCGACGACGACCAAGTCGATTGAGGAAATCGCCACCACCATCCTGCAGGAAATCCGGCCCGAACGCCTGATCTACTGAGAACTCAAGGCGCCAAGGTCGCTGCAATGCGCTCAGCTGTGCTGAGAGCAACTTCCGGGTCACGCGCTTCCACCATAACACGCACCAATGGCTCGGTGCCACTGGCCCGAATCAGCACCCGACCGGAATCGCCCAGTTGCGCCTCGGCCTCGCGGATCGCTTGCTGAAGGGGCGCATGGGTTTGCCACTCAAAACCTGGTTTCAAACGCACATTGATGAGGGTCTGAGGGAACAAAACCACGTCCTGGAGCAATTGCGCCATGGTTCGGCCACTGCCGACACAGGCCTGCAACACCTGCAAGGCACTGACCAAGCCATCTCCAGTCGTGTGCTTGTCGAGCACCAGCAAGTGGCCAGAGCCTTCGCCCCCCAGCAACCAGCCTTTTTCAGCCAGTACTTCGAGCACATAGCGGTCACCAACTTTGGCGCGAACAAATTTGACGCCACGGCGCTTGAGGGCAAGTTCCACAGCCATGTTGGTCATCAAGGTGCCCACGGCACCGGGCACCGCCTGCCCACGCTCCAAGCGGTCGGCCACCATCAGGTACAGCAACTCATCACCATTGAAGAGTCGCCCTGAAGCGTCCACCAATTGCAAACGGTCGGCATCGCCGTCCAACGCAATCCCATAATCCGCACGGTTGGCCTTGACGGCTTCAACCAAGGCCTGGGGATGAGTCGCGCCGACATCGCGGTTGATGTTGAGCCCATCAGGCGAACAACCCAGGGTGATGACATCGGCACCCAACTCGTGAAACACCTTGGGGGCGATCTGGTAAGCCGCACCGTGGGCGGCGTCCACCACGATCTTCAGGCCGCGCAGCGACAGGTCGGTCGAGAACGTGCTCTTGCAAAATTCGATGTAACGCCCGGCAGCGTCTTCCAGACGCCGTGTTTTACCCAGGGATGCCGAGTCCACCCAAACCGGCGCTTCATGGAGTGCCAACTCAACGGCCTCCTCCCATTCGTCCGACAGCTTGGCGCCTTGGGCGCTGAAAAACTTGATGCCATTGTCCTGAAATGGGTTGTGGCTGGCGCTGATGACCACGCCCAACGAAGCGCGTTGCGCCCGCGTCAAATAGGCCACAGCGGGCGTGGGCACGGGTCCGAGCAACACCACATCGACACCGGCCGAGTTGAAGCCTGACTCCAGAGCGCTTTCAAGCATGTAGCCCGAGATGCGGGTGTCTTTGCCGATCAAGACCGTCGGATGCGGGTGATCTCGCTTGAGCACCCGGCCCACGGCATGCGCCAGCCGAAGGACAAAATCGGGCGTGATGGGAGATTGCCCTACCGTGCCGCGGATGCCATCGGTTCCAAAATACTGACGCGCCATCGGAGTGTTCCTATTGATCTTTGACGGACATTTTATTCAGCCACGGACCCAGCACCCGCGCATCAAGCGTGTTCACACACGGCTTGCCACACCTTGAGCGCATCTACGGTCGGTTTGACATCGTGCACGCGCACAAGGCGTGCGCCGCGCTCAACGGCCATGAGTGCCGCTGCCACGCTGGCATGGACACGGTCTTCCGGTGAAGGCGTTTGTCCTTCCACGCTTAAAACCGAACCCAATGTCGATTTGCGAGACCAAGCCGCCAGAACAGGGTACCCGGGCACACACCAATCGGCCTGTCGGGCCAGCAAAACCAGGTTTTGTTGGGCCGTTTTGCCAAACCCTACCCCGGGGTCCAGCACGATCCGATCAGCGGACACCCCAAGCTCTGCCAAAGCGCGAATGCGCGCTTCCAAGAAGAATTGAACTTGTTGCAAAGCATCGCCCGTCATGGGCTCGGATTGCATGCTCTGAGGTTCACGGTGCATGTGCATCAGGCAAACACCACACGTGGGGTGTGCAGCCACCACCGCTTCAGCGCCCGGCTGCCGCAGCGCCCAGATGTCGTTGACGATGTCCACGCCCAGATCCAGCACCTCTCGCATGACCGCAGCTTTGTAGGTATCCACCGAAATGGGCACTTGCCATTGGACGACTTCACGCAAAAATGGCATCAACCGGGCCAGCTCATCGGCCTGCGACACGGGTTGCGCGCCCGGCCGGGTGGACTCGGCCCCCACATCCAAAATGTCTGCACCGTCCGCCAGCAAGCGCTCGGCGTGTCGCAAGGCCACGGACAATTCCGCGAGGCGGCCGCCATCGGAAAAAGAATCTGGCGTCAGATTCACAATGCCCATGACACGTGGTTGGGACAGATCGATTTGAAAGCGGCTGGTTTGCCAATGCATTCTTGACTCCAAAGAAAACGGGGCTTTGCAGCCCCGTTTGAATTCAACCAACCGATTTCACGCCGCTGTGGGCGCCGGGTCGGGTTGCACCGTGGGCGCTGCACCACCATCGCTGCCGCCCGAAGGGGTTCTGGGTGTCCAGTCTTTGGGGGGGCGTGGCTCACGGCCGGCCATGATGTCGTCCAATTGTTCGCCGTCAATGGTCTCCCAATCGAGCAAGGCTTTGGCCATCGCATGCATTTTGTCGCTGTTGTCCTCGATCAATTTGCGCGCCAACCCATACTGCTCGTCGATGATGCGGCGCACTTCAGCGTCGACCTTCTGCATGGTTTGTTCGCTCATATTGGTCGTCTTGGTGACCGAACGACCGAGGAAAACTTCACCTTCATTTTCCGAATAGACCATCGGCCCCAGCGCTTGCGTCATGCCGTAGCGCATGACCATGTCGCGGGCGATGGAGGTGGCGCGCTCAAAGTCATTCGACGCACCCGTGGTCATCTGCTTCATGAAAACTTCTTCGGCAATGCGGCCACCGAACAGCATGCTGATTTGGTTGAGCATGTAGTCGCTGTCGTAGCTGTACCGATCTTTCTCTGGCAGGCTCATGGTCACGCCCAAAGCGCGGCCACGGGGAATGATGGTCCCTTTGTGCACCGGGTCGCACTTGGGAAGCAGCTTACCGATCAGGGCGTGGCCGGCCTCGTGGTAGGCCGTGTTGCGGCGCTCTTCCTCGGGCATGACCATGCTCTTGCGCTCAGGCCCCATCAGGATCTTGTCCTTGGCCTTTTCGAAGTCCTGCATCTCGACCACGCGCGCGTTGCGACGCGCGGCCATCAAAGCCGCTTCGTTGCACAGGTTGGCCAGATCGGCGCCACTCATGCCGGGCGTGCCACGGGCGATGATTTCGGCTTTGACATCCTGCCCGATCGGGATTTTGCGCATGTGCACATTGAGGATTTGCTCACGGCCGCGGATGTCGGGCAGCGTCACGTAGACCTGACGGTCAAAGCGCCCCGGGCGCAGCAAAGCCGCATCGAGAATGTCGGGACGGTTGGTGGCCGCGACAACGATCACGCCCAAATTGGTTTCGAAACCGTCCATCTCGACCAGCATCTGGTTGAGCGTTTGTTCGCGCTCGTCGTTGCCGCCGCCCAGGCCTGCGCCACGCTGACGCCCCACGGCATCGATTTCATCGATGAAGATGATGCAAGGCGCATTCTTCTTGGCGTTGTCAAACATGTCGCGCACACGGGCCGCACCCACGCCCACAAACATCTCTACAAAGTCAGAACCTGAAATGCTGAAAAACGGCACCTTGGCTTCGCCTGAAATCGACTTGGCCAACAAGGTCTTGCCTGTGCCGGGCGGGCCGACCAAGAGCAAACCGCGGGGAATACGACCGCCCAGTTTCTGGAATTTCTGAGGGTCTTTCAGGAAGTCCACGACCTCCTTGACTTCTTCTTTGGCCTCATCGCAACCGGCCACATCGGCAAAGGTCACGGGGTTGGTGTTCTCGTCGAGCATGCGCGCTTTGGACTTGCCAAAGCTGAACGCGCCGCCTTTGCCACCGCCTTGCATCTGTCGCATGAAATAAACCCACACGCCGATCAGCAGCAGCATGGGCCCCCAGCTGACCAACAAGGTCATGAGCAATGAGCCTTCTTCGCGTGGCTTGACATCAAACTTCACGCCATTGGCGATCAAGTCGCCCACCAAGCCCCGATCCAGGTAAGTGGCTGTGGTCTTGATGCGGCGCTCATCGGTGGTCGTGGCGACGATTTCGGTGCCGCCCTGCCCCTCTTGAATGGTGGCCGTTTTGATGCGGTTGCCACGCACTTCTTCGAGAAAGTCCGAGTAGCCCATGTAACCAGAGCCACCTGTGCCACGGCTGTCAAACTGTTTGAAAACAGTGAACAGCACCATGGCAATCACCACCCAAACGGCAATTTTGGAAAACCAGGGGTTATTCAAGCGAAGCTCCAGTCGAGAAAATCATTGATTGCGTTCATTTTAGGCCTGAGACGGGCCCCCATGAGGCACTTGGCCCAGTTTTGGCCCTGCGGAAGCGGGGATTTAAGATGCATCCACAGAGCTGCTCACCAGATCTTTCAGGCCCACGCCCACCAAAAAGGTCTCGGAAGACCGGTCCCTGGAGGCTTTGGGTTTGATCGGTTTGACCACTTTGAAGGTTTCCTTGAACATCTTGACCAGCTGACTGTAGCTGCTGCCGTGGAACACCTTGACCACCAAAGCGCCATGGGGCTTGAGATGCCCCATGCAAAACTCCACCGCCAATTCAATCAACAGCGCCACACGGGCGGAGTCCACCGAGTCGATGCCCGACAAGTTGGGCGCCATGTCAGACACCACCACATCGGCCATGCGCCCGGCCATGGCCGCCTCTAACTGGGCCAACACATCGGCCTCATGGAAGTCACCTTGAATGAACTGCACCCCTTCGATCGGCTCCATGGGCAACAGGTCGAGCGCCACAATGGTGCCATTCAAAGCCCCCGCGGCTGCACCTTCCGGCGACAGGCGGCGGCGCAGGTATTGGCTCCAGGCCCCTGGTGCCGAGCCCAAGTCCACCACCAGATGGCCTGGGCGAACCAGCCCCAGCACCTCGTCAATTTCCTTGAGTTTGTAGGCAGCGCGGGCGCGATAACCCTCTCGGATGGCCAGCTTGACATAGGGATCATTGACGTGATCGTTGAGCCAAGCTTTGTTGACCTTTTTGCTTTTCGTTTTGACTTTCATTCTTTTCCGTCCAAGCAGGGATAATACCCACATGCCTCAAATACAACTCACTCCCGGCGAACGCAAAGTTCACCGCGCCGAAGCCCATCATCTCTCACCCGTGGTGATGATTGGCAATGACGGCCTCACAGCCGCCGTTATGAAAGAAACCGAAGCCGCTCTCAATGCCCACGGCCTGATCAAAATCAGGGTCCTGGGTGATGACCGGGCAGCACGCGAAGACATGTTCGCGAAGCTGGCCGATGAGTTGGGTGCCGCGCCGATACAACACATTGGCAAGTTGCTGGTGCTGTGGCGTCCCATGCCTGAAAAGGCCAAGACCGTGGACGAAGAACGCAAAGCCGGGCCTCGCGACTTCAAAGTCCTGAAGTACAGCAGCCGCGGCGGCCAGCGTCCTGAAGTCAAGACGCTGCGCGTCTTGGGCAACCAACGCCTGACATCGGGCGGCCAAATCAAACGCGCCAAGCCCAAACAAAAATCCGTCAAGAAACGCCAGGCTGACTGAACCCCACC
>CANBTZ010000127.1 GCA_947372495.1 Comamonadaceae bacterium
CCCGAACAACTCGTGATTGTGCCTTCACACGGGGCCATTTCTGTGGCTGAAGGCCAAAAAATGCCGCCCCGAAAACGCACTATTTAAGTGCAATTATGCTTTATTTTGGTGCAATCAAACCTGCCGCACCAATTCCGGGCCGTACTGCAGGCCAAAGGGCTCCAGCCCTGTCCGCAGGTCGGCATAAGCCGACTCAACGGCCTGCGGCTCGCCCTTGACGCCCAGCTCGATGTGACGTCCGAACTGTGGGTGGTCGACGCTGGGCAGGCTGAACACCTTCACGCTGGGGTGGCGCGCTTCAATGGCCTCCATCAGCGGCGTGAGCGTCGCCTCCATCGAACCAAACAGGATCACCGACTTCTCGACATGGGCGTTGCGCTGGAAGAAATCGCTGTAATGCGTGTCCAGCACCGACTCGATCATCGGCCAGGCCATGACCGGAAAGCCGGGCACAAAGTGCACCGTGCCGCCGCCCGGGCCGTCGCACGAGAAGCCCGGAATCTTGTTATACGGGTTGCGGATGATGCGGGCACTCTGGGGGAACACGCCCATGTTCAAGCGGTGGATGTTGTCGTGGCGATCGGGCTCGTAGGGCACGCCCTGCTCGCGCGCCGTGTCCTGCATGCGCTCACGGATCAAGGCCTCGGCCTCGGGGTGCAGAGCCAAAGGCTGGCCCAGTGCGCGGCCAGCGCACTGGCGTGTGTGGTCGTCGGGCGTGGCGCCAATGCCGCCACACGAGAACACCACATCGGCCGAGGCAAATGCCCGTGCCAGCGCAGCGGTGATGCGCTCGGGCGAGTCGCCGTGGTACTCGGCCCAAGACAGCGTGAGGCCCCGTGCGCCGAGCAATTCGATCACTTTGGGCAAATGCTTGTCTGATCGTTTGCCCGAGAGGATTTCGTCGCCAATGATGATCACGCCAAAGGTGGGCGTGGTCTTGGATGCATCAGGGGTCGGAACGGTGTTCTGGGAGTTCATGCGCCGATGCTAAACGCTCGGCCGCGTGGGGCGAAGGCGTCACCGTCGTGGCCGTGACATCGACCACATCGCCCTTGACCGCAGCGCCTGCGGTATCTTGGCGCAACTCATGCAAGGCGGCCAGCGCAAAGTGCGCGAACCACAGCGACGAAAACGCGAACACCAAGGTGTAAATCCAGATCGCCACCGGAATCAAAACCACAAAGGCCGCCGCGAACAAAGCACCTGAAGCCCAAACCAAGCTGGGCGCAGCGCCCATCAGCCCCGTGAGCACCCCCATGCCCAACAGACTGGGGCGGTGTCGCATCAACAAGGTCTGCCGCTCTTGAGCGCTGGCAAATTCAGCCATCACGTCAAACGCCATGACCCGGTAAGTGAGCCAACCCCAAATCAGCGCAGGCAACACCAACGCCAGCGGCGGCACCAGCCACAAGGGCAAGGTCAGCAGCAAAGCGCCCAGCGCCAACACCAATGAAAGCAAAGTCCAACCCACGCCGTGCAAGACGCCGCCGCCCTGCTTGCGTTGCAGCCCAGCAAAGCGCCGCTCGGCCACCAGCCGGGTGAGCGCGGGCGTCATGAAAAACGACACCGCGAGTAAAGACGCCACCACCACCGCAGGCGTGACCGCAAAGATCACCATCAGTGGCGCCACCACCGTCTTCAAGTTGGGCACACCGACCTTCTCCAGCCACTGCCAGACCGAGCCCAGCAAGCTCGACGCCTCCAGCCACAACCGCACCTGCCCCACCGCCCCATCCCAAAACCAATAACCCAAGGCCCCGGTCAACACCACCGTCAGCACCAGGGGCAACAAGGACAAGAAGATGACACGGGGGTACAGGCAATAAAACGCTGCACGCCAGAAAGAGTCGATCAGTAAACGCATGGGGGCGAGCTTAGCAGCAGGCTTCATTCAAGGCGCAAGCAGTGCCAGTGCAAAGCGCATCCTGCAGCTCTCTGACAGAAGCATCAAGCATCCGCATGCCAGTTGAGCACATGCAAGCCCGGCACACGCGCAAACTCACGCACATTGCGCGTCACCAAGCTGGCTTGATGCCGCAAGGCGGTGGCGGCGATCAGCGTGTCATGCGGGCCAATCGGTGTGCCCGCTGCCTCTAAGGTGGCGCGGATGCGGGCAGCATGCGCCGCGCATTCGGCATCGAATGGCAGTATTTGCATGGGCCGGAGCAGTTGCGCCAAAGCGTCCAGCCGAGGTGCCGCCGCCTCTTGCGGCAGTCGCAGCAAGCCGTAGCGCAGCTCGTATTCCACAATCGAAGGAACCCCTAAATCCGCGGGGCGCACGGCTTGAAATCGCGGCACAACATGTGGGTCGCCCCGGAAGTAATAACTGATGGTGTTGCTGTCGAGGACCAACATGTCAGGCCCTCAAAAGCCCAGGCGCGGTACATCGGCGGGCTGCGGGAGGGTGCTGTCCTCGCGCAAGGGAAAGTCTGCAAAACGACCGGCCAGAGTGAGGCAATCCTTGGGCCATTCGTGAGAGGCATAGGTGCGGATGATGTCCGCGACCCAACGGCTCTTGGACACACCGTTGGCCTTGGCCGCTTCGTCCACCAAAGCCTGTGTTGCGTCATCCAGGTAAAGCGTGATTTGCGACATGAGCCCACCCCTCAAAACAAGTATACGTTCAAGTATATGTGCTTTAAAAAAATGCTTCAAGCCCTTCCCATCAAACGCAGCCCCCCCTGCCATTGCTGCGCCCAAAAACCCTGGCCGTAGTCGCGGCCTTGCTCCACTTGGTCGCGCACGCCTGTGGGGTCGTAACGCAGCTGAAAGTCGGCGGTGCCAAAGAGCATGTCCCACCAGGGCAGGAGCACGCCGAAGTTGCAGCCGCCCAGAACGGTTCGCCCCTGCACTTCCGATTCGTGCCCGATGCCGATGCTGTGGTGGCGACGGTGAAAGCGCGGGCTGACCCACAGGCACTCGCCGATGCGGCCAAACCAGAGGCGCACATTGGCGTGCTGCAAGTTCTCGCTCAGCTGGCTGATCGCCACCAAGGCCACAAACTGCCCCGGCCCCACCCCGATGAGCACCGCCACCGCCGACAGGATCAGGCTGGTCACAACGTCGTCGAGCAAGTGGTTGCGGTTGTCGCTCCACATGGTCATTTGCCGCTGCGCGTGGTGCAACGAATGCAGTGCCCACCAGCAGCGCGACCGGTGCTGGGCGCGGTGCAGCCAGTAGTGCACAAAGTCCAGCGCCACCAGATACACAACAAAGGCCACCAGAGGCATGTCGCTCACCCCGGGCCAAACCTGGTCCAGATGCCAAGTGGACAGGCCCCAGGTGCGGAGCAGGCCCAGGCCTTGGTCAAACCAAGCTTCGAGCGTGAAAAACATGGCCAGCTTGAACAGCCCCAGGCGGTGGATCACGGTGTAGAGCATGTCCACGCGAATGGTGCGGCGGTCGCGCACAGGCTCCACAGGCCACAGGCGCTGCATGGGACCGAACACCACCACCATGACGGCGATTTGCAGCAGGCCCACCACCAGCCAGCCCGTGCCCTCGTAAGCCAGCTCCAGCAGGTTGGCCTGACCCAGCCAGACGGCCAGCGGCTGCACCACTTGCTCGAACAAGGCTTGCTGCAATCCGTTAAAAAGGTCGATCAACGCATCCATGGCGTCATTGTGGCGAAGGGGGCAAACCTTGCAGGTTCAGGGGTTGCTGGCGAACCCAGTTTTTGTAACTCGGGTGCTCGCGCAGTGTGGCAAAGCACAGGCCTTTGGCCTTGAGGCCCACGATCAAAGGCTCCAGCACCGCCGGAGCCCAGGGGTCTTGCCGCGACCAGATGCCCAAGTGCGCCATCAGGATGTCACCGCTGCGGATGGTCTTGAGCGCTTTCTTGAGCAAGCGGTCATTGGGAAACTTGTCGCTGGAAAGCTCGTCTCCCAAAAAGCCCGCCTCGGCCCAGCCCACATGCTCAAAACCACAGGCCTTGGCCGCACGCAGCAGCGCAGGCGAAGTCTTGCCACCTGGCGCACGGAACAACGGCAAAGGCGCTTGCCCCGTCAGCGTCTGCAGCCGCGCTGCCGCCTGGCGCAGGTTGTCGCAATAGTCCTGCGCGGACCAGTTCAGGTCCTGCCCGGCCTGGCTACCCGAGCTGGGCCGGATGCGAAAACGCTGCTCTGGCAGGTCGGCGCGCCAGTAAGCGTGGTCATACGTGTGGGATGCAAAGTCGTGGCCGCTTTGCGCCTGCTCGCGCCACCAGGCGGACCAGTGCAGGCCCAGGGTGCCATCGCCTTCGCGGGTTTTTTCTTGTGCAGCAAAAAATGTCGCACGCACCTGCTGACGCTTGAGCACCTCGGCAATCAAGGGGGCCACGCCCATGTGGCCCGTGTCAAAAGTCAGGTAAACGGGCTGGGTGCAAAGCGCAGCCCAGGCAGTGCCCTGGCTGGTCGCCAGCGCCAACAGCGCGATAACTGCGCGCTGGACAAGTTCACTGGCGCGGCGCATGGTCCAAGGTCCAGACCCCGTGCGGCGACTTGCCCACCGGAACCTGGCGCACCACTTTGCGGGTGGCGATGTCGATCACGGTGAGCTTTTTGGCCCAGCGCGACGCCACCATGATGAGCTTGCCGTCGGCCGAGACTTCCATGCAGTCCGGGCCCGAAGGGCCAGGGAACTGCGCCACCACCTGCAGCGTGGTGTAGTCGATCTGGCTGAGGGTGTTGCCCACGCGGTTGCTCACCAGCACATGGCGCTTGTCACCCAACGCCCGAAAGGCGTGCGCGCCCTTGCCCGTGGGCAGCATTTTGATGAGGCGCGGCTGTGGGCCGGAGATGTCATAAATTTCAACCCCGGTGCCGCCCGTCATGCCCACCAAAAGGGTTTTGTCGTCCGGCGTGCCGAACACGTCAGCGGGCATGGCGCCTGTGGGCGTGCGCGATTTGACGGTCTGCGTGGCCAGGTCGATCGAGATCAGCTCGTCACCATCTTGGATCGACGACCAGACCGTGGTGCTCTTGCTGTCGATCCACAAATGGCTTGGTGTCTTGCCTGTGGCGATGCGCTTGACCAAGGTGGGGTTTTGGCCGTCCCAGCGGTAAATGTCGATGTGGTTCAAGCGGTTGGCCGCCGTCACGAACCACTTCATGTCGGGCGAAAACCGCAGGTGGTACGGGTCGCTGATGCCGGTGACCACACGCTGGACCTGCGCGGTGCGCGGGTCAATGAAGGTCAGCGAGTCGCTCAGCGCGTTGGCCACGATGACCGACTTCTCGTCGGGTGTGAGGTACAGGTGGTGCGGTTCCTTGCCCGTGGGGATGCGCTTTTGCTCGGTCCAGCTCTCCGGGTCGACCACGCTGACGTTGCCGTCGAGCGAGTTGAGGACAAACACCGGGTTGGCGGCCCAAGCGTGGGCACAGGCCAGCAGGCTCAGCAGGAGCGAAAAACGGCGGAAAATGGGGTAAAAAACAATCACTGACAGGGCTTTCTCAAACGCATTCGAGTGTAAACGGCCCGGCACCAGGAATCTTGATGGACATCACGTACCCGCGACAAATCAGCGTTCACGGCATCGCGCTGGAAACCCTGCAAATCAGCGGCCCCGCTGACCGCCCCACTCTCGTCTTTTTGCACGAAGGCCTGGGCAGCGTGGCCCTGTGGCGCGACTGGCCCCAAAAGCTGTGCCAGCGCCTGGGCCTGCCCGGGCTGGTTTACTCGCGCCAGGGCTACGGCCAGTCGGACGCCCGCCCCGATGTGCGAGGTGAGCCCCGCAGGGTCAACGGCGTGGCCCACGGCCGCCTGCAACCCGACTACATGCACCACGAAGCGCAGGTGGTGTTGCCCGAGCTGCTGCGCCAGCTGGGCATCGCGCACCCGCTGTTGCTGGGCCACTCGGACGGCGGCACCATCGCCTTGCTGCACGCGAGCGAGCACCCGGTGGCGGGCTGCATCGTGATGGCGCCGCATGTGATGGTGGAAGACATCTCGGTCAGCGCCATCGCCGAGGCCCGCGAGGCCTACCTGAACGGTCCCCTGCGCCAGCGGCTGGCTACTTTTCATGCCGATGTGGACTGCGCCTTTTGGCAATGGTGCGATGCATGGCTCAACCCGGCGTTTCGCAGCTACGACATCCGCTCTGAAATCACTGCCATCGCCGCCCCGCTGCTGGCCATTCAGGGCGAGGGGGATGCCTACGGCACACTGGCGCAGATCGACGAAATCGCGCTCAAAGTACCGCACACCCAGCTCGTGAAACTCGCGGATTGTGGACATTCACCCCACCGCGACCAACCCGAAGCTGTGGCCCAGGCCATTGAGCAGTTCATAGCCATGTAGGAGCGGCGCCCCCGCCGCGATAGAACGCTCGCACGAGAGCGGGGACTGTAGGAGCGGCGCCCCCGCCGCGATGGGGCCTGTGCAGCCGCTCAGGGCTTGAGCAGTGCCAAATCTTCGGGGGTCAAAAACCGCCACTGCCCCGGCGCCAGATCGCCCAGCACCATGCCGCCGATCTGGGAGCGGTGCAGGCCCTCGACCCGGTTGCCCACGGCCGCGACCATGCGTTTGACCTGGTGGTATTTGCCTTCGGTCAGCGTCAGCTTGAGGTGAAACTCGCTCACTGCCTCACAAGCGGCCGCCAGCACGGGTTTGGGGTCGTCGTCCAACACCACGCCTGCCAGCAGCTTTTGCACCATCTCTTCGGTCACGGGGTGCTTGGTCGTCACCTCGTACACCTTGGGCACATGGTGCTTGGGCGAGCTCATGCGGTGAATGAACACCCCATCGTCGGTCAGCAGCAGCAAGCCCGTGGTGTCTTGGTCGAGCCGCCCCACAGCCTGCACGCCTTGCACCGCCGCCTTTTGGGGGCGCTGGCGCAGCGGCGCGGGCAGCAACGTGTAGATGCTCGGCCAGGTCGACGGCTTTTGCGAGCATTCGGTGCCCGCAGGTTTGTTGAGCAGCACATAGGCTTTTTCATGAAAGGTCCAGGGCGTGCCCTGCACCGTGAACGCCAGGCCCTCAGGGGCATAAAACTCGCCTGCATCGGTTTGCACTTGGCCTTGCACCGAGACGTGGCCTTGTTGGATCAGGCCAGCACAGACACGGCGCGTGCCAAAGCCCTGGCTGAACAAAATATCTTCCAGGCGCATGGGTTTGAGGGACTTGGCTTTCATGGGGCATGATTGTCGCCTCGAAAATGTGTTTTTCCCGGAGACCTGCCCGTGAACACCGCCCAAGACACCTTGAACCAAATGAGCGAAGCGCTGCGCCAGTGCCAATCCAACGCACTGAACCTCAGCTCCTTGACCCACCAATGGCGAGCCGACGCGGCGCTGCTGCCCTTGCCCAGCCGATACGGCGAAGTGCTGGGGGACTTGCTCGACCGGCTCGAGGCTGGCGCCTTGTTCAGCGAAGAAAGCTGCTCGTTCAGCCAGAAAGACCTGCTTGACAAGCTGCAGCTCTGGGCCGAAAAAGCAAGCATCCAACTCCAAAAATCAGCATCATGAGCCTCCACGGCAGCGACAGCATTTGCGATGTGGCGGGCATCGAGGTTGGCCACTTCACCGACACGCGCCGCCCCACGGGTTGCACCGTGGTCATGGCCCGCGAAGGCGCGGTGGGCGGGGTGGACGTGCGCGGCGCGGCGCCCGGCACGCGCGAAACCGACCTCCTGGAGCCCGGCAACACGGTGCAGACCGTGCACGCCGTGCTGCTCTCGGGCGGCAGCGCATGGGGACTGGACGCGGCAGGCGGCGTGATGCGCTGGCTCGACGAACACGGCATGGGCCTGGCCGTCGGCCCAGCCCGGGTGCCCATCGTGCCAGCGGCTGTGCTGTTCGATTTGCATGTGGGCGACGCCAGCATCCGCCCCGATGCAGCATCGGGCTACGCAGCCTGCGAAGCAGCCAGTCGGCAAGCGCCCGCCCAAGGCAATGTGGGCGCGGGCGCAGGGGCCACGGTGGGCAAGATGTTTGGCATGGCCGGGGCCATGAAAGGCGGCATCGGC
>CANBTZ010000128.1 GCA_947372495.1 Comamonadaceae bacterium
CGTACACCGCCCGTTCTGAAAAGCCCGATTCCGGCTTCGAGTTCTTTGCAACGCCTGCCGAGCTGGCCGCGAACGTGGATTTTTTGGTGGTCATCACCCCCGGCGGCGCTGGCACCAAGCACCTGATCAACGCCGAGGTCCTCAAGTCCCTGGGCCCACGCGGATTTTTGATCAACGTGGCACGCGGCAGCGTGGTCGATGAGCCAGCACTGATCGCTGCCCTGCAAAACGGCACCATCGCAGGCGCGGGCCTCGATGTCTTCGCCAACGAGCCGAACGTGCCTGAGGCACTCTGGGCCATGCCCAACGTGGTGCTGACCCCGCACATGGCCAGCGCCACCACCGAAACACGCCAGGCCATGGCCGATTTGGCTTTTGCCAACATGCAGGCAGGCACATCGGGCCAGCCCTTGCGCACGCCCGTGCCCGAGTGCACGGCGATGGTGAAGTGATCCCGGCCCACATGCCACGAACCGACATGGGCACACCCACTTTGCGCCTCGTCGTCATGGGGGTCTCCGGTTGCGGCAAGTCCACCATGGCCCAAGCCCTGGGCGAGCGCCTGGGCCTGCAAATGGTCGACGGCGACGATCTGCACCTGCCCGAGAGTGTGGCCAAGATGCGCTCGGGCATTGCCCTGGAAGACGCCGACCGCTGGCCCTGGCTGGACCGCATTGCCGCTTACCTGTCGCAAGCGGATGCACCCGGCCGCGTGGTGGCTTGCTCGGCGCTCAAGCGGGTCTACCGCGACCGCATCCGGGCGCAGGCTGGCGATGTGTGCTTTGTCTTTCTGGACGGCGACTTTGAGCTGATCGACCGGCGCATGCGCCAACGTGTGGGCCACTACATGCAACCGGACTTGCTCAGCAGCCAGTTCCGCACCCTTGAAAAACCCCAGGCCGATGAAACCGACGTCATCCGCCTGCCCATCACCGAGCCCGTGCAGGACATGGTCGCGCAGGCGCTTGCCGCTTTGCAGGCGAGAACAGCCTTGCGGCTGCACCCTGCCCTTTGAATCTTTAGAAAGACCTCCATGTTCATCCGCTGTGCATTTTTCCAAGGAAACGTCAAACCCGGCATGGAAGACGCTTTCAACCGCTACATCCGCGAAAAGCTGGTGCCACTGTGGACCCGCTTTCCGGGCGCGCAAGAAGTGCGTGTTTTGCGCCAGGTTGAGAGCGACGTGAGTGACCCGCACTTTGGCATGGTGCTGTCGGTGCGCTACCCCAGCCGCGAATCCATTGAGATCGCTTTGGCTTCTGCCGTGCGCCTGGAAAGCCGCGAAGTGTCCAAAGACCTGATCGCCATGTTCGACGGCACCGTGTTTCACACCGTCTTCAGCGCCGATGAATACGCCCTGCCCACCGATTGATTTTTGACCGACCTTTTCAAACAGGAGACAACACCATGAAAATTTCCCGTCTGCTTCTCGCCTGCCTGATCGCTGCCACAGGCTCTGCCGCCTTCGCGGCCAAGTTCAATCTGAAAATGGGCCACGCCGTCAATGCCACCGATGGCCAACACGCCGCCGCCCTGAAGTTGGCCGAACTGGTCAAGCAGCGCACCAACGGCGATGTGGAAATCACCGTCTTCCCGTCCAACCAATTGGGCAACGACGGCGCCATGATCAACGGTGTGCGCGGCGGCACGATCGACATCGTCTCCAGCGGTGCATCCAACTACAACGGTCTGGTGGCCAACACCGCCGCGATGGAACTGCCCTTTGTGTTCCGCAACGCGCAGCACGCCTACCATGTGCTGGATGGCGACATCGGCACGGGCGTGCTCAATGAGCTGGCCCCCCACAACATGAAAGGCCTCGCCTACTGGGAAAACGGCTGGCGCGCTTTCACCAACAACAAGCGTCCCGTCAACAAGCCCGAAGACTTGAAGGGCCTGAAGATCCGCTCTACGCCCAACCCGTACCACATCCAGGCTTTCAAGCTGCTGGGCATGAACCCCTCGCCCATGCCGATCGCCGAGCTGTACACCGCGCTTGAATCGGGCGCCTTTGACGCACAAGAGCACCCCATCAACGTGACCTGGTCGTCCAAGTTCTACGAAGTGCAAAAACACCTGACGGTGAGCAACCATGTGTACTCGCCCATCATTGTGGCCATGAACAAGGCCAAGTTCGACAGCCTGCCAGCCAACTACCAAAAAATCGTGGTGGATGCGGCACGCGAAGCGGCCACCTACCAGCGCAACCTGAACGCGCAAAACGCGGGCAAGGTCGTGGCCGACTTGAAGAAGTCGGGCATGCAGGTCATCGAGAACGTGGACATGGCCCCGTTCCAGAAGATCGTGTCGGCTGAAATTGCCAAGACCTTTGGTGAGAAAAACGGCACCGCCCTGCTCAACGCCATCGAAGCGACCAAGTAAGTTATTTTCACCAGCCCCCTCTGCGGAGAGGGCATTTTTTCAGGCCGGGCAAACGGCTTATCGCATGAGCATTCTTGAGTCTTTTCAGTTGAACGGCCGCAGGGCCCTGGTCACCGGATCGTCCGGTGGCATTGGCTTTGCCCTGGCCCGCGCCTTGGGGCAAGCGGGCGCTCATGTGGTTTTGAACGGCCGCAACGCCTACAAACTGCAACAAGCCGCAGCCACACTGCAAGCCGAAAACCTGTCCGTCAGCACCTGCGCGTTCGACGTCACCAACGCCCACGAAGTGCGCGAGGCCATCGACGGTCTGGAGACCCAGGGCGCGATCGACATCCTGGTCAACAACGCCGGAATGCAGATCCGTGGCCCGCTGCACGAGTTTGTCGATGACGACTGGCACACCCTGATGAAGACCAACCTGGACAGCGTCTACTTCGTCAGCAAGGCCGTCGCACAAAAAATGATCCCGCGCGGCCAAGGCAAGATCATCAACATCTGCTCGGTTCAAAGTGAGCTGGGCCGCCCGGGCATCGCGCCCTACACGGCCAGCAAAGGCGCGGTGAAGATGCTCACCAAGGGCATGGCCATCGACTGGGGCCAGTTTGGCCTGAACGTCAACGGCCTGGGTCCTGGATATTTCAAAACCGAGCTGACGGAAAAACTTGTCAAAGACGAGGCTTTCACCGCCTGGCTGGTCGGTCGCACCCCGAGCCGCCGCTGGGGCGATGTCGAAGAACTTGGCGGCGCAGCGGTCTTTTTGGCCAGCGAAGCTTCCCGCTTCATGAACGGCCACATTTTGTATGTGGACGGTGGTGTCACCGCGACGCTGTGACCGAAATGATCACCCTCCGCACCCTTTTTTATTCCATGATCTCGCTCCATTGCGATCCAACCCCAAAGGCTTTCTCATGATTGACCGATTCATAGACCATCTTTGCAAGTTCATCAAAATCATCATGGTGGTCTTTCTGGCCATCATGGTCGTGCTCGTCTTCGGCAATGTGGTGCTGCGCTACGGCTTCAACTCGGGCCTGGCTGTGTCGGATGAACTCTCACGCTGGCTGTTCGTGTGGATCACTTTCCTGGGCGCAGTGGTCGCCATGAAAGAAGGCACTCACCTGGGCACGGACACCTTGATCTCGCGTTTGTCTTTGCGAGGTCAGAAAATTTGTTTTGTGCTCGCCAATTTGCTGATGCTGTTTTGCTGTGCCTTGCTGGCCAAAGGCACCTGGCTGATTGTCGAAATGAACGTCACCACCAAAAGCCCGGTGATGGAGTTGTCTGAAGGCTTGTTTTACGGCTGCGGCATCTTCACGGCCATCGCAGGGGGCGCGGTGCTGGTTTACAAAATGTGGCGTTTGAGCACAGGCCAACTCAAGGACTCTGAGCTGATCGGGGTGCGCGAGTCGGAAGAAGACACCCTCGACATCCCCACCGCACAACGCTGAGCATTGGAGAACAACATGACCATTTTCATCTTCATCAGTTCTTTGCTGGCGGCCATGGCGCTGGGTGTGCCGATTGCTTTTTCTTTGCTGATCTGCGGCGTGGCCCTGATGTGGCACATGAACATCTTTGATGCGCAGATTCTGGCGCTCAACGTGATCGAGGGGGCCAACAGCTTCCCACTGCTGGCTGTGCCCTTCTTCATGCTGGCGGGCGAGGTGATGAACACCGGCGGCCTGTCGCGCCGCATCGTCGACTTTGCCATGGCGCTGGTGGGTCACATCCGGGGTGGCTTGGGTTATGTGACCATCGTGGCCGCCTGCTTGCTGTCTGCCCTGTCAGGCTCGGCCGTGGCCGATGCCGCAGCGCTCACCGCCCTGATGCTGCCCATGATGGTCAAAGCCGGACACGACAAGGCCCGAAGTGGCGGCCTGATCGCCGCTTGCGGCGTGATCGGCCCGGTCATCCCGCCCTCCATTGGCTTCGTGATTTTCGGCGTGGCCGCCAACGTGTCGATCAGCAAGCTGTTCCTGGCGGGCATCTTTCCGGGCATCTTGCTCGGCGCCGGTCTGTGGGTCACCTGGTGGTACCTCACCCGCAAGGAAGACCTGACACCCCCACCACGCAAAACCTTTGCCAAAGTCATGGCTTCGATGCGCAGCGCAGGCTGGGCCTTGATGCTGCCTTTGATCATTCTGGTGGGCTTGCGCATGGGCGTGTTCACACCCACCGAAGCCGCTGTGGTGGCCGCTGTGTATGCCCTGTTTGTGGCCGGCGTGGTGTACCGCGAACTGAGCTGGAAACAGCTCTACGAAGTGTTTGAGCGTGCAGCCATGACCACCGCCTTGGTGATGTTCCTGGTGGCTGCGGCCATGGTGTCGGCCTGGCTGATCGCCGTGGCCAACTTGCCCGCGCAACTGGTCGAGATGCTGCAACCGCTGATCGACAAACCGACTTTGCTGATGTTCGTGATCATGATTTTGTGCATGGTCGTCGGCACCGCCATGGACATGACGCCCACCATCCTGATCCTCACGCCGGTGCTGATGCCCATCGTCAAGGCCGCCGGCATTGACCCGGTCTACTTCGGCGTGCTGTTCATCATCAACAACTCCATCGGTCTGGTCACGCCGCCCGTGGGCACGGTGCTCAACGTGGTCGCAGGCGTGGGCCGCATGCGCATGGACGATGTGACGCGTGGCGTGCTGCCCTTCATGAGCATGCAGTTCGTGGTCATGTTCCTGATGGTGATGTTCCCCGCACTGGTCATGTTCCCCGCCCGTTTGATGTATTGATTCCACGATTGAAAGTTGAACCCATGCGTTCTGTCATTTGCCACGGCCCCCGCGATTTGCGTTTGGAGCAGCGCGAGCTGCCCACCCTGAAACCCCAACAGCTTCAGGTGCAAGTCGCCTACGGCGGCATCTGCGGCTCTGACTTGCACTACGCGCAGCACGGAGGCTTTGGCACGGTGCGCATCAAGGAGCCCATCGCCCTGGGGCACGAGGTGTCCGGCATCGTCCAGACCGTGGGCGCAGACGTGCAGGGTGTGGCCGTCGGCCAACGCATCGCCATTTCGCCCTCGCGGCCTTGCGGGCACTGCCGCTTTTGCCAGGCAGGGCAACACAACCACTGCCTGAACATGCGTTTTTACGGCAGCGCCATGTCCTTCCCACACATCCAGGGTGCGTTCTCTGAGCAGCTGGTCATCGAGCGCTACCAAGCCCACCCGATCGCCGACCACCTGAGCCTGTCAGAAGCGGCTTTGGCCGAACCCCTGTCGGTGGGCCTGCACGCCATCCAGCGCGCAGGCAGCGTGTTGGGCAAGCAGGTGCTGGTGACCGGCTGCGGCCCGATCGGCTCGCTGCTCATTGGCGCTTTGCGCCGTGCAGGTGCGGCCCGCATCGTGGCCGCCGACATCGCCGACTTGCCTTTGAAGTGCGCCAAAGAAATGGGCGCAGACGAGACCATCCACCTGAGAACCCAGGCCGAGGCGCTGGACAAATACAAAGTGGACAAAGGCCAGTTTGACGTCGTGTTCGAGGCCTCGGGCAGCGAAGCGGCACTGCGCACCGGTCTGGACGTCATCGTGCCGCGTGGCGTGCTCATCACCGTGGGCATGGGAGGCGACATCAGCCTGCCCATGACGCAGATCGTGGCCAAAGAGGTCGACCTGCGCGGCACCTTCCGCTTCCACGCCGAATTTGCCACCGCTGTGCGCTTCTTGAACGAAGGCCTGGTCAACGGCAAGCCGGTCATCACCGGCGTCTTGCCCATGGACCGCGCCCTCGAAGCGTTTGAGCTGGCGGCCGACAAGAGCCAGTCACTCAAGGTACAGATCGCCTTTGCCGATGCGTGACAATCGCGCCATTTGCTGCATTTTTGAAAGTCAATTTCCATGAAAAAAGTTGCCCTCGTCACCGGTGCCAGCTCCGGCATCGGCCAAGCCTGCGCGCTGGGCCTGCTCCATGAAGGCTGGCATGTGGTGCTGGTCGGTCGCCGTGCCGACGCACTGCAAGTGACCCTCGCCAAAGCCGGCGCCAACGCCGCCAACGGCGTGGCCATGCCCGCCGATGTGTCCAGCGAAGAACAGGTCAAGGCCTTGTTTGACAAGATCCGCGCCCAGTTTGGCCGCCTCGATTTGCTGTTCAACAACGCGGGCATCTCGCTGCCCACCACCCTGCCCGGCGATGTGACAGGTGACGACTGGCGCCGCATGGTGGACGTCAATTTGAATGGCGCTTTCTATTGCCTCTCGCACGCCTTCAAGCTGATGCAAGAGCAAAGCCCACAGGGCGGCCGCATCATCAACAACGGCTCGATCTCGGCCCATGTACCGCGTTACGGCTCGATCGCCTACACCGCCACCAAACACGCCATTTCGGGACTGACCCGCGCCGCCTCGCTGGACGGCCGTGCCTTCAGCATCGCCGTGGGCCAGATCGACATCGGCAACGTGGCCTCTGACATGACCGAGCGCATGGCCAAGGGCGTGCCTCAGGCCGACGGCACCATCAAGGCCGAGCCCCGCATGGACATGTCGGCCGTGGTCGACACCTTCCTGACCATGTCGCGCCTGCCACTGTCGGCCAACATCCTGTTCACCACCGTGATGGCCACCAACATGCCCTTTGTCGGACGCGGTTGACCCACCCATGCAGAAGATGGACATCGGCCTGGTGGGCCTGGGGGTGATGGGCGAGAACCTGGCGCTCAATCTGGAGCGCAACGGGTTTTCAGTCAGTGGCTTTGACCTGGATGCAGGCAAACGCAGCAGCTTTGAAGCGCGCACGCAAGGGCTGAACGCTCAGGCCGCACACTCGCTGGCCGAGTTGGTGGGCCGCCTACAGCAACCGCGCTGCGTGTGGCTGATGGTGCCCGCAGGCGCTGCCGTGGATGCGGTGCTGGACGAGCTGCAGCCCCTGCTGGCGACGGGTGATGTGGTCATGGACGGCGGCAATACGCTTTACACCGACACCCAGCGACGCATGCAGGCCCTGGAAGGCTCGGGCATCCACTATGTGGGTGCGGGCGTGAGCGGTGGCGAAGAAGGCGCACTGCGCGGCCCGGCCTTGATGCCGGGTGGCCATGCATCGGCGTGGCCACGCCTCAAACCCATGCTGCAGGCCATCGCCGCCAAAACCGAAGACGGCACGCCTTGCTGCGACTGGATGGGACCGGGCGGCTCGGGCCACTTCGTGAAAATGGTACACAACGGCATCGAATACGCCGACATGCAAACCATTTGCGAAGCGTATGCACTCATGCACCAGCTGCTGGGCATGCCTCCAGCCGAGATGAGCGCCGTGTTCCGCCAGTGGAACGAAGGCGAGTTGGCCAGTTACCTCATCGGCATCACCGCAGACATCCTGGCGCACACCGACCCCGAGTCTGGCGAGCCTATGGTCAATCTGATTCTGGACACAGCCGAACAAAAAGGCACGGGCAAATGGGCCAGCCAGGTCGCGCTCGACTTGGGCGTGACTGCACCCACCATCGCCAACGCCGTGTTTGCCCGCACCATCAGCGCGCTGCAAGCCGAACGGGTGAAAGCGGCGCAGGTCTTGTCCGGCGCCGACGC
>CANBTZ010000129.1 GCA_947372495.1 Comamonadaceae bacterium
GCCAAAAAATCCAGCGCCGGTTACGACCTGACGCGCCTGATGGTGGGCAGCGAAGGCACCCTGGGCGTGATGACCGAAATCACCGTGCGCCTGTACCCGCTGCCCGAAGCCATCTCGGCCGCGATCTGCTCGTTCCCGAGCATCGAGGCCGCTGTTCGCACCGTGATTCAAACCATCCAACTGGGCGTGCCGATCGCCCGCGTAGAGTTGATCGACCACAACACCGTGCGCATGGTCAACGCCTACGCCAAGTTGGGCCTGCGCGAAGAAGCGCTGTTGCTGATGGAATTCCACGGCTCGCCAGCGGGCGTCAAAGAACAAGCAGAGACGGTGCAAGAGATCGCCAGCGAGTTCGGTGGCAACGCCTTTGAATGGGCCACCACGCCCGAGGAGCGCACCCGCCTGTGGACCGCCCGACACAACGCCTACTTTGCCGCCGTGCAAAGCCGCCCCGGCTGCCGTGCCATCAGCACCGACACCTGCGTGCCCATCAGCCGCCTGGCCGACTGCCTGCTGGACTCGGTGACCGAAACCGATGCCAGCGGCATTCCCTACTTTTTGGTCGGCCATGTGGGCGACGGCAATTTCCACTTCGGTTATTTGATCGACCCCAACAACCCCGAAGAATGCGCGGCAGCCGAAGCCCTGAACCACAAGCTGGTCAGCCGTGCGCTGCAGTTGGGCGGCACCTGCACGGGCGAGCACGGCATCGGCCTGCACAAGATGGACTTCTTGCGCACCGAAACCGGCGAAGGCGCGGTGGACATGATGCGCACCATCAAGCGGGCCCTGGACCCGCACAACATCATGAATCCGGGGAAGATTTTTTCGATGTGATTCGCGTCAGCGCGGCTGCAGCAACCACTGCTCGACCTGCGCGCACAGCGCTGCCGGCTCAAAAGGTTTGAGCATCACCTCGCTGAGTCCAGCCGATTTGAAACGCTCCAGGTCGAGCGGGTTGACGTTGGCCGTCAGGCCCAGCACGGGCAGCTGGCTCAGGCGTGGATCGGTGTCCATGCGCAGCGCTGCCGTGGCGGCAATGCCGTCCATCACGGGCATCACCATGTCCATGAGCACCAGGTCCACCGGCTCGGTGTGCAGCAGGTCAAGGGCTTGCTGCCCGTTCACCGCTTCGAGCACCGTGCACGCAGGCCAGGCGCTTTGCAGCACCTGCTTGACCAGCAAGCGGTTGATGGGGTGGTCGTCGGCCACCAGAAAGTGCCAAGCGGTCTGGGCCGTTTGGACCTCCAGTTTGTGACTGGTCTTTTTCTGCAGGGGCGCTGGCACGGCCGACAAGGGCAAGTGCAGCCAAAAGCGCGAGCCTTGACCGGGCTCGCTTTCAAAGCCGATCTCGCCACCCAGCAAATGCGCCAGCTTTTGTGAAATGGCCAGGCCCAAGCCGTTGCCACCGTAGCGGGCTTGGGTGTCGTCTTCGGCCTGACTGAAGCGCTTGAAAATGTTCAGCTGCCGAGCCCTGGGGATGCCGATGCCGGTGTCTTGAACCGAAAACAGCACCCCCGGGTTTTGCCACTGCACGCGCAGCACCACCGAGCCCTGGTGAGTGAACTTGAGCGCGTTGCCCAGCAGGTTGACCAACACCTGCATCAAGCGGTGGCGGTCGGTGTGCACCCAAGCGGGCAGCTGTTCGTCCAACTCAATGCGGTAGTCCAGCTCCATGCTTTTGACGCGCGGCTTGAAAAGTTCAAACGCGTGCTCGGCCACGCGGCGCAGCTCAAAGGTTTCGGGCTGCACCACCAACTTGCCGGCCTGCAGCTGCGAGTAGTCAAGAATGTCGTTGATCACCGTCATCAGGTGATCGGCCGATTGGCGGGTGTGGTTGAGCACTTTGAGTGCTTCGGGCTTGCCCTCGACGTTGGACAGCAGCAAGGCGTTGAAGCCCAGGATGGCGTTCATCGGTGTGCGCAGCTCGTGGCTCACCGTGGCAATGAAGTGCTCGCGCATTTGCAGCGTCAGCTCCAGCTCCTGGCGTTTGGCTTCCAGCTCGCGCTGGTAACTCAGGCTTTTCTTCAAGGCCATGACGTGCAGCCGGTCATAGATCAGCGGCACGATGATGAGCATGCCGGTGACGAGGCTGAAGGTCACCCAGGACGACACCGCGTGCTCAGGCCCGGGCTCAAAAGCAGGCACCAGGCCCAGGTGGTTGGCCAGTGCGATGGCGGCTTGCCCCAACCAGACCAAGCCCAGCCAGACCAGGCCCGCACGGCGGCTGATGACGTAAAACGGCGTCAAGGGCAGGATGAGCAACCAAGTCAGCCGTGGCGAGAACACGCCCCCGGCATTCCAGATGGCGTAGATCAGCACGCAAGCCCCTGCCAGGGTGCCCATGTGGACCCCCCAGGACAAGGGCATGCCAAAGTTGATCAACAGCAGCAAGAGCGAAAGCCAGGCCGCCATCGACAAGAACAGGGGCGTCGCATTCTGATAAGGGCTGATGGCCGAATACACCAGCAAGATGGTGATGACCACCCCGACGAAGAACACGATGTAAGGCATCTTGCCTTCGCGGTAAGGCGCAGGCAAACGGGCCACCAACCGCTCAAAACCCTGCTGCAAAACGCCTTTGATCTGCATGCTCAAGCCCTCGCCTTCAGCACATGGCGGCTCACGCAGCGCACCAGCGTTTGCAGGTCCATCGGTTTGTCGAGCACATCGTCCATGCCCGCGTCCCTGCAGCGCTGGCGCTCCACCGGATTGGTGTTGGCGGTGAGCGCGATGATGGGCATGCGAGCCGTGATGGCCGGGAACTGGTGGCGGATTTGGCGGGTCAGCGCCATGCCGTCCATGTCGGGCATGATCATGTCGACCAGGGCCACATCAAACGCCTGCTCGTCCAACAAAGCCAGCGCCTTGGCCGCGCTGTCGAGCGTGACGATGTCGGCGCGGGGCCAGCATTTTTGAATTTGCAGGCGCGCCACCATCAGGTTCATGGCGTTGTCGTCCACCACCAAGATTTGCAGGGCCTCATCCTCAGGCAAGGACTCGTCCGACGGCGCAGCGGTGGACAGCGTTTGAGCCGCCAGCAAAGGGACATGGAACCAGAAAGTGGCGCCATGGCCTTCGAGGCTGCGCACGCCAATCTGGCCCCCGTGCAACTCGACCAGTTTTTCGCAAATGGACAGCCCCAAGCCCGTGCCGCCGTAGGCGCGGGTGGTCTGCACATCGGCATGTTCAAAGCGCCGAAAGATGTGGGCCTGCTGGTCCAGCGCAATGCCGCGCCCGGTGTCGCGCACCTCGAAGTTCAAGCGATCGTGCCCTGCATGGATGTGCAGTAGCACCTCGCCTTGCGGCGTGAATTTGAGCGCGTTGCTCAAGAGGCTGCGCAAGATCTGGAGCAGGCGTTGGCGGTCGGCGCGCACGCGCGCGGGCAGCGCCGGGTCCAGCGTGCCGCGCCAAGCAATGCCTTTTTCCAGCGCCTTGTCGCGGTCCGCCTGCATGGCCTCGTCCATCAGGGCCTGCAGTTCGAAGTCTTCGAGGTGAAGCATCAGCTTGCCCGCCTGCAACTGCGAGAAGTCCAGGATGTCGTTGACCACCTGCAGCAAATGGCCAGTGGAGCGGCGGATGTGGTCCACCACCTCGACCTGCTCAGGCCGGTCGGCCAGCTCCTGGCGGAACACGCCGTTGAAGCCCAAGATCGCGTTCATCGGGGTGCGCAGCTCGTGCCCCACCGCCGCCACAAACTCGTCCTTGTGAGCCTGAGCCTGCAACAAAGCTTCGTGGGTGCGTTGGAGTTCCGCATTGCGCTCTTGCAATTGCTGCATCTGCTGTTCGTGCAGGTGGTCGTACAAGCGCACCGCCAGCATCAGGTTGCCCATGGCCATGGCCTGGTTCATGAACGCCCAAGGCACGGCTTGCTGCGAGAAGTGGATGTGGCTGTCCAGATGGCCCGTGAGCGAGCCCACCAGCAGCGCCAAAAGGGTGGCCAGCACGATCACGATCCAGACCACGGCCGGGCGCGGCCCCTGCAACAAGAGCACCGGCACGGCCAGCACATTGAGCCAAACCAGCCCTGAAGAGTTGATGGCCCCCGTCTGGCTGGAGATGTAGGTGACCAGCACCAGGCTCAAAAAGGTCACCAGGTGGATCAAGGGCGTGAAGAGCGAGCGCACCCGAACCAGGGGCAGCATGCCCATGGTCAGCAGCGAAAACACCAAATTGGCGTTGCGGGCGTAGTTGCCCGGCGGGATCAGGTAAAAAATGAGCGAGGTCAGGCTGACGGCCAACAAATAGGTGGCCAGCAGGCTTTGCCGGAAATAAAGGGAGCTGCTCAGCTGCGCTCGCAGCGACCATAGCCTCCCAATGCCCGCCATGGTGTGAACCCCCTCAGCCGCGCAGTTTTTCGATCAAGCCGTTGAGCTCGTCGAGCGATCCAAACTGGATGCTCAGCTCGCCCATTTCCTCGATCTTGCCCAGGCGCTTGACGCGCTTTTTGACACGCACCTCGACCTCGGCCATCAAGAGGTCGGACAGCTCTTCTTCAACCCGGCGCACATCGCGCGACTTTTCTTTTTTGGGCTTTTGGTGCACCAAGTTGAATTCGGCACCCAGCTTTTTGGCCAGGCTTTCGGCTTCGCGCACCGACATTTTTTTGGCAGAAATTTGGTTGGCAGCGGTGATTTGCGCCGCCTTGTCGAGCGACAACAAGGCGCGGGCATGGCCCATGTCCAGGTCCCCGGCCATCAACATGCTCTGCACCGGATCGGCCAGATTCAAAAGGCGCAGCAAGTTGCTGGCGGCGCTGCGTGAGCGGCCCACGGCCTGCGCCGCCGTTTCGTGAGTGAGCCCAAACTCTTTGATCAAGCGTTGCAAGCCTTGGGCTTCTTCCAGTGGGTTGAGGTCTTCGCGCTGGATGTTTTCGATCAGCGCCATGGCGGCGGCGGCCTCGTTGGGCACGTCGCGCACCAGCACCGGCACGCTCTCCAGGCCCGCTAACTTGCTGGCCCGAAAGCGCCGCTCGCCGGCAATGATCTCGTATTTGCCCGCGTTATCGCCATCGGTCAGCTGGCGCACCAGAATCGGCTGCATGATGCCCTGGGCCTTGATCGACTCGGCCAATTCGTACAAAGCGCCCTCGTCCATGCGGGTGCGAGGCTGGTACATGCCGGCCACCATTTGCTCGAGTTTGAGCAAGGTGGGCACCCCGGTGTTGGCGGCGCTGGAAGCCGCAGGGGTGTCTTGCACTTTGGGGCCCAACAGGGCTTCGAGTCCGCGGCCGAGGCCCTTGGGTTTTTTGGTGACCATGGTCATGTTTCCTTCGTCAATCTGCTCAAGAGGGACTGGCCTGCAGGCCAGTCTCCCAGTCGTGTTTCGGCGTTGATGTGCCCGGCCTCACCCAGGTCCACCCACTCAGAGCCCCAGTCTCGGGCCAGGCCCTGCGCTCGGGTCGCGCTGCAATACGGGTCGTTTTGGCTGCCCACCAAGATGCTGGCAAAGGGCAGCTTGTGGCGCACGATGGGGCTCCAGCCCGGCAGCTGCTCGTGCAGGTCTGGCCTTTCCACATCGCCCGGCGCCACCAGCAAAGCCCCGGCCACGCGCGCGGTGTGGCGAGACACCGCCGCCCACGCCGCCACCTGGATGCACCCCAGGCTGTGCGCGGCCAGCACCAGTCGGCCCGGGGTGTCGATGACCACCTCGTCGAGCCGCGCCAGCCAGTCGCCGCGGCGCGGGCGCAACCAATCGTCCTGCTCCACCAACACGCCGCCGTGCTGGCGCACCCAATGCATTTGCCAGTGCTCAGGGCCACTGCCCTGCCAGCCGGGCAAGATCAGAACCGTGCTCATGTCAGAGGGTCGGGGCGCGGCGAACCAGCTCGCGGGCAAAGTCCACATAGGCTTGGCTGCCCTTGGCCGAGGCGTCAAACACCACGCCAGGCAAGCCGTAGCTGGGCGCTTCGGCCAAGCGCACATTGCGCGGGATCACGGTGTCGAACACCTTGTCGCCAAAATGGGCCTTGAGCTGGTCGCTGACCTGCATCTGCAGCGTGATGCGCGGGTCGAACATGACGCGCAAAAGGCCAATGATTTTCAGGTCTTTGTTCAGATTGGCGTGCACCTGCTTGATGGTGTTGACCAAGTCCGTGAGGCCCTCCAGCGCAAAGTACTCGCACTGCATCGGCACAATCACGCCGTGTGCCGCGCACAGGCCGTTGAGGGTCAGCATCGACAGCGATGGCGGGCAGTCGATCAGCACGAAGTCGTACTGCTCGTCCACCGCTGCCAGGGCGTTGCGCAGGCGTTGGTCGCGGTGCTCCAGCTGCACCAGTTCCACTTCGGCCCCGGCCAGCTCGCGGTTGGCGCTGAGCACGTCGTAACCGCATTTTTCTGGCTTGATCACCGCTTCGGCAATCGACGCCGACTCCAGCAGCACGTCGTACACGCTGAGTTCAAGTTGACGCTTGTCGATGCCCGAGCCCATGGTGGCGTTGCCCTGCGGGTCGAGGTCGACCAGCAACACCCGCTGCCCGACTTTGGCCAAGCCAGCCGCCAGGTTGACCGTGGTGGTGGTCTTGCCGACGCCACCTTTTTGGTTCGCAATGCAGAAAATCTTGGCCATGGTGGTGCGCCCGGTTTATTTGGAAAGGGCCAGCTTGATGCCAAAGCCGATGAGGAAAACGCCCGCCAGCTTCTCGAGCACACCGCCGATCCGTGGGTTGGCCCGCATGCGCTCGGCCAGGTGGTGGGTCAGCAAGGTCATGCCCAGACCATAGAGAAATGTGAGGGCCGCGATGGTGGCTGCCATGACGCCGAAGCTGATCAGGCCCAGATGGGTTTGAGGGTCGACGAACAAGGGGAAGAACGCCATGTAAAAAACAATCGCCTTGGGGTTGAGCAAGGTGATGGCCACCGCCTGTTGGAAATAGTGGCGGGGCCGGATGTTCAGCACGGGCGCGTCACCGGGCTTGGCCGACAGCATCTTCCAGCCGAGCCAAGCCAGGTACAGCGCGCCCAGCCACTGCACCGCAGCAAAAGCCGCCGGATAAGTGGCCAGCACTGTGGCCACACCGGCCACCGCCAACCACATGAGGACTTGATCCCCGGCAATCACACCCAAAGTGGCGCCCAGGCCACCTGCGATGCCGCCCTTGCTGGTCGAAGTGATGAGCGCCAGATTGCCCGGGCCAGGACTGGCCAGAAACAACACAATCGCTGCGACAAAAGCGCCGTAATCCGAGATACCGAAGAACATCGAAACTTTCCAGAGGGGAGACACCGACAGCCAGGTCGGGGGGTTTGAGTGTACGCCAAGGCATTTGGAGGCGGCACACGCCAACCACGGAAAAAGCGGGAGAGATTCCCGCCAATTCATCAGACGGTGGTCAAAGGCTTCATCCAGACCATGCAACGCTCCACATCCAACCCGGGCACCGCGAGTGGTTCCACGTGAAACACATTCACGTCGGTAGGCAGCCCGTCGATCTCGGCTTGCGGATGCTTGCCCTTCATGGCCATCCAAACGCCCTGCCCGGCCAGCGCGCTGCGCGACCAGTTCACAAAATCAGGCAAGGAGGCAAAAGCCCGGCAGCAGATCACATCAAACGGGCCCGTCAGGGTTTCGACCCGGGCATGGATGCCGCGCAGGTTGGGCAGTTTGAGGGTGGCCGCCACCTGCTGGATGAAGGCGGCTTTTTTGCCCACGGTGTCCACGCAGCTCACATCGAGTTCTGGTCGACAGATCGCCAGCACAATGCCGGGCAAGCCGCCGCCAGAACCCACATCCAGCACCTTGGTGATCCGTCCTTGGGTGTGGCGCACCAGCGGCGCGATGGCTGTGAGGCTGTCGAGCAGGTGGTGGGTCAGCATTTCCTGCGGATCACGCACAGCGGTGAGGTTGTAGACCTTGTTCCATTTCTGGATCAAAGCCAGGTAGGCCATGAGTTGGTCCAA
>CANBTZ010000130.1 GCA_947372495.1 Comamonadaceae bacterium
TGGCCGCCACCGACCACGATCACGTCGAATTCTTGAGGGTAAAGCATGAAAGGTCCGCCTGGGGATGAAGACCACAGGGCTTGCGCCGGGGTCAATGACCACCCTGCCATCGGGTTTGGTCGAAAGTGCTTATTTTACTGGCAGCACCCCTCTTCCGGCTTGCGCGCACATGGCATCACACCAGGACCGCCCGCGCTCAACAGCCTCCATCGTTACGGCCTCAGTGGCAGCGCCCCTGAAGCCTTGACTTCGCCCAGTGAAAAGCTGGTGTGCAGGTCTTTCACATTGGGCAGATTGATCAACACATCGCGAGCAAAGGCGCTGAAGGTGTTGAGGTCCTTGCTGACGACCTGCAGCTCAAAGGTGCCCGTGCCGCTGATGTAATGGCAAGAAACCACCTCTGGAATTTTTCGGATCACCTCTTCCAGCTCGCGGGTCACGTCGCCCCGGTTGCGTTCGGCATCCAGGCGCACAAAGGCGAGCACATCGAGGCCCACTTTGTGCCGGTTGATTTCTGCACGGTAACCTTGGATGACGCCCGCCTTTTCGAGCGCGCGTACGCGCCGCCAGCAAGGCGCTGCCGACAGGCCCACGCGTTCGGCCAGCTCGGCATTCGACAGCCGACCATCGCGCTGCAATTCATTCAGGATCAACCAGTCAAATTTATCGAGTGTTTCCATAAACCGCATTATTGAGCAAGATTCTTTCAAATCCTAGGGCAAATCCTGTCGCATAAAGCAAGCATCTGTCAGGCACATCGCCCTACACTGACAGCAGCCATACCCTTTGGAGAACGCGATGAACGCCCCCTTGCCCGAGAGCATCCGCCAAGCCCTGGAAACCGTCACCCTGGACGACAAATACAGCCTGGATGTGGGGCGTGCCTTCATGAGCGGCGTGCAGGCCCTCGTCAAGCTGCCCATGCTGCAACGCCAGCGCGACGCCCTGCAAGGCAAGAACACGGCGGGTTTCATCAGCGGCTACCGCGGCTCACCGCTGGGGGGCTACGACCAGTCGCTCTGGAAAGCCAAAAAACACCTGCAAGCGCAAAACATCGTGTTCCAACCCGGTGTGAACGAAGAATTGGCTGCGACTGCCTTGTGGGGCACGCAGCAGCTGGGTTTTGCGCCCCCAGGCTCCAACAAATTCGACGGCGTGTTCGGCATCTGGTACGGCAAGGGCCCCGGTGTGGACCGCTGCTCGGACGTCTTCAAACACGCCAACATGGCCGGCACCACAGCCTGGGGCGGTGTGCTGGCCGTCGCTGGTGACGACCATGTGGCCAAGAGCTCGACCGCAGCACACCAAAGCGACCACATCTTCAAAGCCTGCGGCCTGCCAGTGTTCTTTCCGGCCAGCGTGCAGGACATCTTGGACCAAGGGCTGCACGCCATTGCCATGAGCCGCTTTGCGGGCGTGTGGGCTGGCATGAAGACGATCCAGGAGATCGTCGAGTCCAGCGCCACGGCCCACATCGACCCGGAGCGTGTGCAGATCGTGTTGCCCGAATTCGTGATGCCACCGGGTGGTGTGCACATCCGCTGGCCCGACACCGCGCTGGAGCAGGAACAGCGCCTCTTTGACTACAAATGGTATGCGGCCCTCGCCTACATCCGTGCCAACAAGCTCAACCACAACGTGATCGAAGGCCCCCAGGATCGCTTTGGCCTGATCGCCAGCGGCAAGGCCTACAACGACACCCGGCAAGCTTTACTGGATTTGGGCCTCAATGACGACCGTTGCAAACAATTGGGCATACGTTTGCACAAAGTGGGTGTAGTCTGGCCGCTCGAAGCGCAAACCACCCGCGAGTTTGCCACCGGGCTGCGCGAGATCATGGTGGTTGAAGAAAAGCGCCAGGTCATCGAATACCAACTCAAAGAAGAACTCTACAACTGGCGTGACGACGTGCGCCCCGATGTGGTGGGCAAATTCGACGACGTGGACGGCGGTGGCGAATGGTCCATACCCAACCCCAGCGCCAACACCCTGCTGCGCGCCAATGCCGACTTGAGCCCCGCCATGATTGCGCGGGCCATCGCCAAACGACTGAAAAAACTCGGCATCGACGCCGACACCACCGCGCGCATCGACGCGCATTTGGCGGTGCTGGACGCCAAAGACCAGTCGATGCAAACGCTGACGCTGGGCGCCACGGCCGAGCGCACGCCCTGGTTCTGCTCAGGCTGCCCCCACAACACCTCCACCAAGGTGCCTGAGGGCTCACGCGCCATGGCGGGCATTGGCTGCCATTTCATGAGCATCTGGATGGACCGCAGCACCGTGGGCTTCACCCAGATGGGCGGCGAAGGCGTGCCATGGGTCGGTCAGCAGGCTTTCAGCCACGACCAGCACATGTTTGCCAACATCGGTGACGGCACTTACTTCCACAGCGGCGTTCTGGCGATCCGCCAAAGCGTGGCGGCAGGCGTCAACATCACCTACAAAATTCTCTACAACGACGCCGTGGCCATGACCGGCGGCCAACCCGTGGGTGAGCGACCTGAAGGCCACAGCGTGGTGCAAATCGCCCAAAGCATGCGCGGCGAAGGCGCCCAACGCATCGTGGTCGTGACCGATGAACCCGAAAAATACCGGGGAGTGGCACTGGCCGAAGGCGTGCAGGTGTTCCACCGCGACGAACTCGACCGCATCCAGCGCGAGATGCGCGAAATCAAAGGCACCACCGTCATCATCTACGACCAGACCTGCGCCACCGAAAAGCGCCGCCGCCGCAAGCGCGGCACCATGGTCGACCCCGCGGTGCGCGTGATGATCAACGAAGCCGTGTGCGAAGGCTGTGGCGACTGCGGTGTGCAATCAAACTGCCTGTCGGTGGAACCGCTGGAAACCGACTTGGGACGCAAGCGCACCATCAACCAAAGCACCTGCAACAAGGACACCAGTTGCCTCAAGGGTTTTTGCCCAAGCTTTGTGACCATCGAAGGGGGTCAACTGAAGAAAAAAGCCGCGACCCAAGCCACATCACCTGCGGCGCTGGGTGAGCTGCCTGAACCCACGTTGCCTGCGCTGCAGCAACCTTGGGGCATGGTGGTGGCGGGTGTCGGCGGCACGGGGGTCATCACCATCGGTCAATTGCTGGGCATGGCCGCGCACATGGAAGGCAAAGGCATCGTCACACAAGACTCTGCAGGCCTGGCCCAAAAGGGCGGCGCCACCTGGAGCCATGTCTTGGTGGCCCAGGACCAAAATGACATCCGCACCACCCGCGTGGGCACCGCAACCGCCGATCTGATTGTGGGTTGTGACCCCATCGTCACCGCCTCCAAAGAAACCATGCTGCGCATGCGCGCAGGCCGCACCCATGTGGCCATGAATGCGAGCAGCACACCCACCGCTGCCTTTGTGAAAAATGGCGACTGGCAAAACCCCGCAGCCCAATGCGTGGCTGAAATTGCAGCGCAGGTCGGACAAGAACACCTTGGCAGTTTCGATGCCGAGACCTTGGCCAAACAGCTGATGGGCGACACCATTTACATCAACCCCATGGTGCTGGGTTATGCCTGGCAAAAGGGCTGGATCCCGCTGCACCGCGAATCCTTGTTCAGAGCCATGGAACTGAACGAAGTGCAGGTCAAAAACAACCAGCTGGCCTTTGAATGGGGCCGCCACGCGGCCCACCACTTGCCTGCCGTGATGCAAGTTCTGCAGCCCGCACAGGTCGTGCACTTTCACAAGCGTGAAACGCTGCTCGACATCGTGCACAAACGGGTGGCGATCTTGACCGATTACCAGGATGTGGCTTATGCGGCGCGCTACAGCCAGTTCGTCGACAAAGTTCGTTTGGCCGAAAGCCATTTGAACAAAACACTGCTGGTCGAAACCGTGGCACGCAACCTGTTCAAGCTCATGGCCTACAAAGACGAATACGAGGTCGCACGCCTGCACACCGACCCGGCCTTTTTGCAGCGCATTGCCGACCAATTTGAAGGTGATTTCAAGGTGCACTACCACCTGGCACCCCCACTGATCGCCAAAACCAATGACAAAGGCCAACTGGTCAAACAAAAGTTTGGTCCAGGCATGCTCAGTGCGTTCAAGCTGTTGACCCGACTCAAGGGTCTGCGAGGCTCAGCCCTGGATGTGTTTGGCCGCACCGAAGAGCGCCAGACCGAAAAAGCGCTGATCGCCGAATACACCGACATCGTTGAACAACTGATCATCACACTCAACAGCGACAACCATGCCCGTGCTGTCGACATCGCCAATGTGCCTGAGGGCATCAAAGGCTTTGGCCACGTCAAGGAACGCAATTTGGCCGCAGCACGCCAGCGCTGGGCACAGTTGTTGAAAGCCTGAAAAACAAAACCCTGCAAGCTTGTGGCTTGCAGGGTTTTGCTGAATAGCGAAGCCGCTCAGCGGGGTTCGGGCAATTCGATCTTGACTTCCAGCACTTCGAGATTGTCCTGACGCTCCAGGTTGACTTTGATGTCGTCCGGATTGATCTTGATGTACTTGCTGATCACAGCCACCAGCTCGCGCTGCAAATCAGGCAGGTAGTCAGGCTCTGCCGCGTTGCGACCACTGCGCTCGTGTGCCAAGATGATCTGCAAGCGCTCCTTGGCCACACTGGCCGTCTTTTTCTTCTCACCCAGGAGGAAAGACAGGAAGGACATGCTCATTTCCCTCCAAACAGACGCTTGAAGAAACCGGGCTTTTCAGCCTCGGTGAAACGCATGGGTTTGTCTTCACCCAGGAAGCGATCGATCACGTCTTTGTAGGCCTCAGCCACATCGGTGGCCGACATGTTGATGGCGGGTGTACCTTGGTTGGAAGCCTGCAGCACGTTTTCGCTTTCGGGGATCACGCCGATCAATGGAATGCGCAAAATGTCCTGGATGTCCTGCAGTGACAGCATCTGGCCGTCTTCCACGCGATTGGGGTTGTAACGCGTGATGAGCAGGTGTTCCTTGATGGGTGTTTGACCCTCAATGGCGCGCTTGGTTTTGCTGCTGAGCATGCCCAAGATGCGGTCCGAATCGCGCACCGAAGACACTTCGGGGTTGGTCACCACCAAGGCTTCATCGGCAAAGTGCATGGCCATCAGTGCACCTGTTTCGATGCCCGCTGGCGAATCGCACACGATGTACTCGAAACCCATCTCGGCCAGGTCTTTCAGAACCTTTTCAACGCCCTCTTGCGACAAAGCATCCTTGTCACGGGTTTGCGAAGCGGCCAACACAAACAGGTTTTCACATTGCTTGTCTTTGATCAGCGCTTGGTTCAGATTGGCTTCGCCCTGGATCACGTTGATGAAGTCATACACCACGCGTCGCTCACAACCCATGATCAAGTCCAGGTTGCGCAGACCGACGTCAAAGTCAATGACCGCCGTTTTGAACCCCTTGAGGGCCAAGCCGGTAGCAAAACTGGCGCTGGTGGTGGTCTTGCCCACACCACCTTTGCCGGAAGTGACGACAACGATTTTTGCCATGGGGTTTTCTTTCTGGAATGGAATGAAGATCAACGAGAAAGATCAAGCCAACAGTGGCTGGATCAAGAGTTTTTCGCCCTCTGGCCCGGATTGTAAAAACACCTGGGCAGGACGGCCATGCACATCGGCGGCCAGTGCTTTGTCTGTGGTCCGGTAAACACCGGCAATGGACACCAATTCGGGTTCCATGCATTGGGCAAAAATGCGGGCCTGGGTATTGCCACGAGCGCCTGCAATCGCCTTGCCACGCAAAGGCGCGTACACATGGATGTTGCCATCGGCAATCACCTCAGCGCCTGGGTTGACCATGGCCAAGACCACCAGATCCCCCCCTTTGGCGTACACCTGCTGGCCCGATCGAAGCGGCTTGTCGATCACCAAGGTGGGGACAGCCTGAACCGGGGGGTCTACCCTTGCCTCGGGCTCAACGGCCACCTGAGTGGGCTCTAGAGCCGCTTGTTGGGGCATTGGCCTGCGCATGCGCAGGTCAGAAGCATCCACCAACCCACAAGCTTGTGCCGCTGCTTGTTGAACCCCATCGGCCCCTTTGATGGCCAAAGGCAGCAAACCTTGCTCTCGCAGGACCTTGGTCAGGCCTGCAAAGTCCATGACTGGACAGGTTTCATCGAGTTCGAGCGCTGTCACATCGATCACCACCGGATCTTGGTCAAAAAAACCAGGAGACTCTGCCAGTTGTGACTTCAAAGCGGCTTCGACCGCATGGATGTCTGTGGTTTTCAGCAGCAATGCCAAAAGTGGCAAATCGGCACTTTTGATGTCATAGCAATGGGACAGGGGAGCTGCTGAAGCGAGCGACATGGGGCCAGTGGGTGTGAAGTAGGGCGAAATCTTAACAGTCCAGTTGTCCCTGTTTGTCTTTCTATGGTTTTATATCTTTAAATAGTCGTAGTAGATAAGGGAAGCCATGTGCTGTGGACAAGGCCGATTTTGTTTGGTGTGACAAAGACTTGCGTTGTCTTGAGGCCTGTGGAAGCCCCTGCTTCGCATCTGCTTTCAAACCATGAACAACTTGTCTGAAGGGTGCGAAGTTGTGGATAACCCAGGTGTTGCTCCTTTTTTATCCACAGCTTTGTGCATTGACTTATTTCTCGATCACCCATTGGATGATGATCTTGGCTACGAAACCGACCATGCCGAACGCCAAACCTAAAAAAATAACAAAAGTTCCAAATTTTCCTGCTTTGGACTCCCAAGCCAATTGGCCAATGATGAACAGCATGTAGAGCATGAAAGCCCCGACACCGACTGTGAGCCCAAACCATGCGAATTGTTCTTCGCTGAAACCCATCATCTCGGGGTCTCCTCAGCGCACAGGCGTTCGGGCAGTTGGCTTGAGTCAATCAAGTCCCGGTAGGCATGCCAGCTGGCGTGACCCAGCATGGGTACGACAAACACCAAGCCCAGAAACAGCGAAAAAAACCCCAACAAACTGAAGCCCATGATCAGGAAAGCCCACAAAGCCATTTGGGCTGGGTGGGTGAGCACGGTCTTCCAGCTGGTCAATACGGCTTGAAATACGCCGACACGGCTGTCCAAGAGCATGGGCATGGAAACCACGCTGGATGCAAACATGGGTGCGGCCATCAATCCGCCCAAAGCCAGCCACAGCTCAAACAAGTAATTGTCCTTGGCCAACACCACATGACGCACAAAATCCATGGGTGTGTGGATCGGAACAGGGGCCATCAGTGTGATCAGCGCAGACGAGGTCAATACCCAACCTGTTGCTGCAATGGCCAACAACATGCCAAAACGGATCAGACTCCAGTAACTGTCGGGTTGTGCTTTGAGCTTGAGTTGCCACTGGGTCCAGGTGCTCACCAACAATTGAAAATTGACGGCTTCCTCACGCTCCATGGCGCGGCTCATGGCGTAAAGACTGGTCGCCAGCACAGGGGCGATCACCAAAAACCCCGAAATGGCGCTGACCAAAAGCCAAAACCGGTCATGTGCCAGCCAAGTCAGCAATGCGCCTGCCACGGCCATGAATGCCCCGTGCCCGATGCTGAGCCAAGGCGCGCGTGCCATGTCCTTCCAGCCCAGCACCAACCATTGCAAGGGCTGGTCTGGTGCGATGGCTCGCACTTCAGGTAAAAAAACAGCAGGAGCAGACGTGGGGGGATGGGGCTCGTTCGGCATTTGGCAAGCTTAGTCCTTTTGTACCCATCGTCAATTGACATATGTCAATCAAGAAAAAGGGCCCCGATGGGCCCAATCAATTTCAGCGAGTTCACCAACGCATCTGCATTCACTGGTGCACAGGATGACCGTGTCCCATGCCCTGACCCATGCGGTGAGCCATGAAGCGTGCCGTTTCAACATCGAACGTTTTTTTCTGATCGGCGTTCAGGCTGGCATAAAAGGTTTTGGTGGCCTCGGCGCGTTTTTGCATGTGGGCATCCCGTTGCGC
>CANBTZ010000131.1 GCA_947372495.1 Comamonadaceae bacterium
CTTATCCGTGGCGCAAAACGGTCACGGCGCGCAAGTCGGCCACATGCTCGCCACGCTGGTTGCTCACGCGGGTTTTGCGCAGCACGAATTCGAGTGCGCCGCCTTTTTTGTCGTAGATGTCTTCGATGCGCTGTTCAAAGCGCAGCACATCGCCCGCATAAGCCATGCGGTGAAAAGTGAAGCCCTGCTCGCCGTGCAGCAGCTTGCGGTAGTCCATGCCCAGCAGGTTGCGGATCGCGGCCGGGTCGGGCGACTCCATCTCAAGGCAAAACAAAAAGGTGGGCGGCACGGGCAAGGCCGGGTGCCCGGCAGCGCGGGCGGCGGATTCGTCGGTGTAGACCGGGTCGGTCTGCCCCGTGGCCTTGGCAAAAAAGCGCAAGCGGCCTTTTTCGACCAAGACCTCGAAGGCGGGCATGGTGTGGCCGATGAATTGACGGTCGATCATGGTCAGGCCCCCTTCAGACTTTTTGGTACAGCGTGACCACGCAAGCACCACCCAAGCCCAGGTTGTGCTGCAGCGCCAAACGTGCGCCTTCGACCTGGCGCTGATCGGCCTTGCCGCGCAACTGCGAGACCAGCTCGTAGCACTGCGCCAGCCCAGTGGCCCCCAGCGGATGGCCCTTGGACAGCAGGCCGCCAGAGGGGTTGGTGACGATGCGCCCGCCGTAGGTGTTGTCACCGTCGACGATGAACTTCTCGGCGGTGCCTTCGGGCGTGAGGCCCAGGCCTTCGTAGGTGATGAGTTCATTGGCCGTGAAGCAGTCGTGCAGCTCCACCACGTCGAGGTCTTCGGGGCCGATGCCTGCGGCTTCGTACACCTGCTTGGCCGCGTTGGCCGTCATGTTGTAGCCGACCACGCGGCGCATGTCGTCGCTGTCAAAGGTGCTGGGGGTGTCGGTGGTCATGGCCTGCGCGGCGATCACCACGCTGGCGTCCAACTTGTGCTTTTTGGCAAAGTCGGCCGAGCAGACGATGGCGGCCGCTGCGCCGCAGGTGGGCGGGCAGCACTGGTAGCGCGTGAGCGGGCCAAACACGGTGGGCGAGGCCATCACCTCTTCGAGCGTGAGGGTCTGGCGGAACACGGCCAGCGGGTTGCGCGCCGCGTGCTGGCGCGCCTTGACCGAGATGCGGCCAAAGGTGTCGGCGCGGATGCCGTATTGCTTCATGTAGTCCATGCCCGCACCGCCAAAGAACTGCGCGGCACGCGGCGCGGCCGGGTCGTAGCCCTGGTGCGCGGTCATGGCTTCGGCAAAGCGGGTCATGGGGGAAGGCCGGTCGTCCCAAGCGCCTTTGAGCGCGCCGGGTTGCATCTGCTCAAAGCCCAGGGCGATGGCGCATTCGACCATGCCGCTCTCGACCGCTTGGCGCGCCAGGAACAGCGCGCTCGAGCCGGTGGAGCAGTTGTTGTTGAGGTTGAAGACCGGGATGCCGGTCAGGCCCACGCCGTAGATGGCAGCTTGCCCGGCGGTGGAGTCGCCATAGACGTAGCCCACATAGGCCTGCTGCACCGCGTCGTAGGGCACGCCCGCGTCGTCGAGCGCCAGCTTGGCCGCCCGCGCACCCATGAGGTTGTAGGACTCGCTGGCCCCGGGTTTGGTGAAGGGGATCATGCCCACGCCGACGACGTGAACAGCGCGCTTGCTAACGGCCATGCTTGCTCCTTGAAAGGCTTCGATACGGACAAAGTATCGAGCGGCAAGGAGGCTTTACCAATCGCCAATCAGGTCAAGATGATTGGCAGGAAATGACAATTTGGCGGCTATGGTTTGTCACGCCGCTTCCGTAAGGCGCAACTGCATGAAGGAACTGTTTGGGTCTTCCTTGTAGTCCCCGAAGGGCCCGCAATACTCAAAACCATGGCTTTCATACAGCTTGCGAGCTGGCTCGAAGGCCGATTGACTTCCCGTTTCCAGACTCAGCAGCTGATAGTTTCGACGCTTGGCTTCGTTGATGATGTGTTCGAGCATCTTGCGGCCTGCACCTTGCCCGCGCCGAGCAGATGGGGTCCGCATGGATTTGACTTCGCCTTGGTGCTGACCGATCTCTTTAAGTGCGCCACAACCCATCAACAATTCATCTTGCCAAACAGTCCAGAAAGTTATTTCGGGTGCTTTGAGTTTGGCCAGATCAAGTACGTGAACGCTTTCTGGTGGCGACCATTCATACATGTTCCGAATGTGCTCTTCTAAGAGTTCGACAATCTCTGCGCCGGACAGGTCATCTTTCTTGATTTTCATGGGAAGAAAAAAGTGTTTGTGCGACTTAACTTCAAGCCAAACTCGTGCAGTTGGTACTCCACTGAAGCGAAGGCTTAGGCCAATGCAAACTTCAGAGTTGCGGCCGATGGTAATGCGCGAAGGCCAGCACCCAAGGCAGCAACAGTTCAGGCGTCAGATACCCCAGCCACAGCGCCCGTGGCTCGGGCAGCCCGACCTGGCTCATGGACAGCAAGCGCCCGCAACCTGCGACAAAAACTCCAGCAGCCAGCAAATAGACCAGCGTGCCTTGATCCCTGACCGTCCACCCTGACCAAGCGCAGATGATGCCCATGAACAGGTAGATGCCCGCCATGAAGCGGTGGATGTTGTCGAGTCTGGGCGAGGTGTCTGGTTGGCCCAGGTACAGCTGCAGCGAGCCGCCAAACATGGCGATGGCTGCAAAGGCAAAGAGGATGACACGAACGACGAGTTGGCTGGTAGAGAGAGGTGCGTCCATGGCGGTGGTCCTTAAGCGGTTTTGTGAGCACTATATCGTTAAGACAAAAATTCCATGGTGATATGGCGTTGGTTTTCTCATTTTCATGCAGGGTCATCGCGGCGGGGCGCCGCACCCACAAAGAAACCCTCTCAGCTCAAGCGAGCGCTGAAACGCCACGCGGGCTGCGCCGTTGCCCGTGCGGGTCAGCCGATTTCAGCTGGACCACTTCCGCAGAATTCACGAAATTTGGCATTGAGGGGCAAAGGCGAAATATATTTTGTGCTATCGTATTTATTAGACAAATATATGGAATACAAATGATTAATTCATTGAAATGTGCAGGTGCAGGACTGGCACTTTTGACGCTGCTGAGCGCACACGGCGGCAATACGCCTACCAACCCGAGTACACCTGTTGTTTCGAGCGATGCGCCAGAGGTGCGACTCAGCGCGCAGGTCGGCCTGTCAGGGGTCGCAGGCAACTACCTGCCAACCGGTGCGAACTGCAAGGGCAACAGCTTGGTGACTGTGGTCGCGCACATGGATGACGACTTGTTCTTTGTTGACCCCAGCATCACCAAATTGGCCAAGCAAGGCGCCTGCATCACAACGGTATTCGTCATCGGCGGCTCTTCGGGCGCGGGCTTTAGCGTTGTTCCCGTGCGTGAAAGTGGCTCCAAGGCGGCTTATGCACGGATGCTGGGCGTGGCCAATCAATGGAACACCGACACCCTCGACGTCAACAGCATCAAGCTCATGCGCAGCAGCTTGGTGGGTGTGCCGAACGTGTCCTTGGTCTTCATGCGGGTGCCGGGCGGCAATGTGCGCACCGGTGATGTGCCCCTGGCCAATGTGTTTGACAATGACCGCGCAACGGTGAATTCTTGGCCTTACTCTCAGGCATCGGGCGCGACGAATGCATACACCCGTGCCAATTTGATCGCCACAGTCACGGGCTTGGTGAAGGGTTTTGGGGCTACGCAGGTCTATGCGCTGAACCCCGACACGCTGCCCTACATTGAACACCCTGACCATATCTATTCGGCGCGTCTGACCCGTGAAGCCTTGCGTGGCCTGAGTCAAAACCTGCCGGTCCAGTACCACACGACCTACCCCACGGGCGGCATGGTGCCCAATGTGCCGCCGACCGACGTTCAATTCAAACGCGACTTGTTGGGCGCCTACATGGAGATGGATGGCGGCGGCGCTTCAGCAAACGGCATTTTTTCCGAAGCCATATACAACGGCAACTGGATCGCGCGAAACTACAGCCACAGCGCCATGGCTTGGGACAGCACGCCTACGGTCGATACGCCGCTTGTGCCCATCGTCAATATGCACAGCCAACACTGCCTGACTTCTGCGGGTCTGTACCAGGCTGTTCGCCTGACAGGCTGTACGACCGGCGCAAGCAATCAGCAATGGCGCTACATCCCTTCGCGGGTCAAGACAGGCAATTGGGGCACAGCGCTGATTCAGAACAAAGCCGGCAATTGCATTGCCATGCGCAGCGGCGCCGTGGTGGAAGAGGTCTGCAACAGCAGTGACAGTAACCAATTGTGGCAACCGTGGGACTTTGGCAAGTTGTACAACAACGCACATGCTTGCATGATCGAGTCGAACCTCAGTCTCAAAGCTGGAAATTGCTCTACTGGGTATCCGGAATTGGCGCTCTGGTCAAACCAGATCACGACCGTTGACAGCGATTTGAATGCCGAGGTTGCGCTGGTTGGCGATGTGTCGGGAACAGGCAGCGAGAAACTGGTGCAGGTCCACCGCCGCAATGACGGGCCGGGCATCAATGTGTGGGTGAGTACGCTGACTGCCGGTGCCAGTACTTTGGCCAGCCAGAAATGGTTTGATGGCGTCGTGGCTTTCAAACCCACCGCCAGTACGCCCACCTGCAATGACACAACACTGTGCTTTGACCAAAGTCGCTTCCTGTTGGCTGATTTCAATGGCGATGGCAAAGCCGACCTGATGGTGGTGACTGCGAATTCACACGGAACAGCTTTCTGGCTGATGGCCAGCAATGGGCAAAGCTTCGCTGCGCCAGTGCTGTGGGCACAAACCAACGATCTCAATTACAACAATGCCCACCAATACCTGGTGGGTGATTTCAATGGCGACGGAAGACCCGATGTCTTGATTGCGGATACACGCAGCGACAGCGGTCTGAATTTCTGGGTCCTCACCAACACCGGTAATAAAACTTTGGCTGCGCCAACGTTGTGGGCACAAGCTGCGGGGCTGCAGAACAAGGCTCGCCTGTTCACGGCCAAGCTGGACAGCACACCTCGGTTTGGCGTACTGGCGATTGACGAGATCGGCGGACTGCGCATCTCCAGCTTCAGCAGCAATGGTTCGGCCTTTGTGACGAGCATGGGCGCACGCGGCGACAATCTTTTTGATCCCACACGGTCCAAGGTCGTGGTGACACAGACATGGGCCTCGGCTCTGAGTGATGTGTGGGTGCTGCACGCGCGCGCCGACGGCACAGCCATCAACTTCTGGCAGCTCAATGGCAGGGGCAACGGGCAATTCAGTGCGCCCTCCCTGCAGCAGACTGTGTCGGCTTTGGCTTGGAGCGATGCACGCCCCTACGTCCAACGCAATGTGCAAGGCAATCAACTCCTGCTGGTGCACCGGGTCGACAACAATGTGGGTGAGTTTGCATGGCGTACCGGTGTTGTGGGTGTGAAAGGTCTGAGCTTCACCAGCACAGGCCTGTCCACCAGCCTCACCAACTACGGCAGCAACACGAATTTTCTGTGGACCAATATGGCCTGGCGGAATCGCTTGAATCGCTGAATTTTTGCCAATCAGTGACCCGCGCGATCGGGCTGAAGTGGGCCCTGAATGTGGGGCAGGTCATCGCGGCGAGGGCGCCGCTCCTACAAAGAAAAGCGCTCAAGCCAGCGCTTCGACCGCCGCCGGTTCGTTGTGGGCCTGGCGGTACGCCCCTGGCGTCAAGCCCGTCCAGGCCTTGAAGGCGCGGTGGAAGGTGCTGGCTTCTGAAAAGCCCACACGGGCGGCCACTTCGAGCAGCGGCAAATCGGACTGGGTGAGGAACTCGACGGCCACGTCGCGGCGCAGGGCGTCTTTGATCATTTGGTAGCCCTGGCCTTCGCGCTGCAGGCGGCGGCGCAGGGTCTGGGGCGTGGTGGCCAGCATGTCGCTGACTTCTTCGAGCGAGGGCATTTCTTCGGCCAGGTAGCGGCGCAGCATGCGGCGGATGCGCTCGGTCAGGCTGGCCTGGTCGCGGTACTTGACCAGCAGACAGGCCGGGGCCTGGTGCAAGAACTCTTCCACGCTTTCGGTGTTTTGCACCACGGGCAGGTCGAGCCATTTGGCGTCAAAGCGGTAACCCCATTCGCCCGCCATCAGGTGGATGGGCGCTTGGAACAGTTTGGAGGCATCGCTGCGGCGGGCCACTTCGCTGTCTTGGTAGACGACTTCATCGACCGGGATGCGCCGCGCCGCCAGCCAGCACATGACGCCATAACTGAGGAACATGAAGACCCGCACGGCGTAGGCCTGGCGGTCATTCAGCGCGTGGCGCGGGCTCATGCGCAGATACGCCACGCCGCCGCTGACCACCAGGCGCGGCACAAAGTCGGGCAGCAGTGCGTGGTAATAACGCAGCCCGGCACGCAGGGCGTCGCCCAGTTTGCGGTGGCCCACCAGCATGCGGCAGCCCATGGCAAACGAGCCCAGAGGCAGCGCGGTGGTGCTCAGGCCCCAAAACTCGTCACGGTGGTGGCGCACCAGCGCCGTCATCAGGCGGGCAAACTGGGTTTGGGTGACGCGTGCCAGCTTGGATTCAAGCAGCGCAGGCAGGATGCCCGCTCGGCGCAGCACGACGGCACGCTGGTCTTCGTCCTCGATGGCCATGAGCATCTGCACCACCTGGTAAGCCGCGATGGTGTGCTGAATGCTGTGTTGGGCGGGCGTGGCGTTGGGGGGGCGGTTCATGGCTCGGTCGGTCAAGACAGTGCCTCTATCCTACGACTTTGCGTTGGCACAAAACATCAATCTCGGCGTCGTCGAGTCCCGCAGCAGTCAGCAGCTCGCGGGTGTGCTGGCCCTGCAGGGGCGCGGGGCGCTGCACTTCAAAGCGGTAGCCGCTCATCTGCACGGGCATGGCCATTTGTGTCATGGTCTCGCCCTGCGCGGTCTGCACCTGCACCCACATGCCCCGGTCCTGAAAGTGGGGCAGCTGTTGTGCCTCGTCGAGCTTGAGCACAGGAGTCACGCAGCAGTCGGCACCTGCCAGCACCTGCGACCAGTGGGCCAGCGGGTGAGCTTGCACCGCTTGGGCGACTTCGCGCCGCACCCAGTCGTTCAAGGCCTGCGTTTTGGGGATGTGATGCTCGGCCAGATCGGGGCGGCCCAGCAGCGTGCAAAAGGTGTCCCAGAACTTGTGCTCGAAAGCGCCTACGGCCAGGTAGCGGCCGTCTTGCGTGGGGTACAGGCCGTAGCAGGGCAGCGCCCCGGTGAGCTTGTCGCCGCCGGGCGCGGGCACGCGGCCCCGGCTGTGCAGGCCAGCGAGCGGGATGACCGCATGGGCCAGCACGCCGTCGGCAATGGCCACGTCCACATGGCGGCCTTGGCCCGTGCGCTGCGCGTCGAACAGCGCGGCCAGGATGCCCATGACGGCGGGCATGGTGCCGCCCAGCAAGTCGCCCATGGGCAGGTTGGACAGGGCCAGCTCGCCAGACGGCGTGCCCACTTGGTCGGCCACGCCGGCAAAGCCGCAGTAATTCAGGTCATGCCCGGCCTTTTGGCTCAGCGGCCCGGTCTGGCCGTAGCCGCTGATGCTGCAGTACACCAGTCGCGGGTTGCGTGCACGCGCCTCGTCGTAGCCCAGGCCCAGCCGGGCCATCACACCCGGGCGAAAGCCTTCGACCAACACGTCGGCGGCCTCGCACAGCTTGAGCAAGAGCTGCACGCCTTCGGGTTGCTTGAGGTCCAGGCGCATGCCGCGCTTGTTGCGGTTGAGCATTTCGCGCACCGCAGGCGAGGCGTAGTCGCCCGCGCCCAGGTCTTCGATCTTGATGACGTCGGCGCCCAGGTCGGCCAGGTGCAGGGTGCACATGGGGCCGGGCAG
>CANBTZ010000132.1 GCA_947372495.1 Comamonadaceae bacterium
AAGGTTCATGCGGCAGCCGTGAAAAGAGTTTCTCCATTCTATCGAGAACAATTCTCATTTGAGATGACAAAACACAAAGAAGCTCGAGAAACCCCGGAATACCTGCGGACAACACGCCCACTTCTGGAGTTGTCAGAACGCACCTCAACCCACCGATTCTTTGCACATTTAACTATCAATTAAGAACTTTCGCATGGATTTAATGAGTTCTTTAGTGATAATAAATTTCCTTTGATCCTACAAATGCCAAAGCGCTGTGAAACGCAGCGCGCAGAACGCAAGCCATGACAAACTTCTTTCGACGCTCCAGCCAAACGAACCAAAGCCATGCCGCAAGCTGGCGTGCAACATGGCTGATCGTGGCTTTTTGCTTAACTGGATGCGGTGGTGGGAGCCATCAAAGCGAAACGCCCCCTGTCTTGTCCAAAACAGAATACTTGGGCACTTGGTACCCAATCAGCCCAACATGTCAAAGCAATTTTTATTACAACCCTGCTTTGTACGAAGGGGGTGCTCAATTGACAGTCACAGCGGACACCCTTCAAACAACAGTGACGGCTTATTCGGATTCGGCGTGCCAAAAACCGGTGGGCACACTGACCCGAACCTATCTGCTGACCGCCAGTCTGGGCAACGTGACAGGCAAAGACAATGTGGCCAAGTGGGCCATCAACCTGCTCAACAACGCGTACACAACGACCATTCCCACACTCACCAAAACACCGGGTCTCCTGACAGAGCCTGAATACTTGGATCTGGCTGACGTGCAAGCGGGTTTGCTTTACCGAGGCGATCAAGGCAGTGCCAAAGACACGATGGGATTTCCAACGGGACTGCAAAACAACGCAGCCTACACGCGCACAGCACCGAACAACAACAACGGCGGTAGTGGTGGTGGTGCGCCTGTCGATACCAGTGTCAAAATCACTGCCGCCAGTGTCAACGGCGTGAGCGTTGATCTGACCCAACCGATCGTCGCAAAGAATGGGGATGCCATCCGAATCACCACCGACAAGATCACCAGCTTTGAAGTGGCTTCATTCCAGAATGGGGCACCGATCGAGACCACAGTGCAATTCCTTGACAACGCCAAAGGTGTGAACAGCAACACTTGGTACGGTTCGGTCTACAGCCAGCCAGGGTCGATCCTTCAAGTCTCATACATCAACTCGGCGACCAATTCATTCGTCCCGTTCAACACGTTCAACATCCGCATCGAAAGTGCATATCAGGGCACTTGGAATGCGACCTACACAGGAGGCGATTCAGGCGCCTGCCCTAACCTGACCGTCAGCGCGACAGGAACCATGGCCGGCAGTTGCAGCAGTGCAAGCCTGACAACAGCAGTGTCCGTGGCCGGTAGCATTGACGCGCAAGGCGGCGCCAACTTTACAAATGGCACCGCCAGCACTGGCGCCACTTTCAGCGGCACATTTGGTCCGCAAACTGCGTCCGGAACCTGGACCAACAAACTCTACGGCATTCAAGGCACTTGGTCAGCCACCAAGCGGTAACAAGCCGTTCGTTGGCTGACTGCATCGAGAGCAACCATGAGTCCACACATACAAAACGTCCTACTGCGGACCGTGTGCATCACGGACAAGCTGCCGACGACTTTCCAGTTTTTATCACCTGCCTGAGCTTTGATTTCGGCATTCAATCGCACCATCAACAGTGCTATTGACAGCACTTATAACAACACCCAAAATAGAACATCCGAATCATTGCCCAGCCACAAGATGTCCCAACTCACCGCCAACGACCTCAAAGTACGCGGCATCGCTGCGATCGAATCGGCGCTGGCCGAGCAACCTGAGGCCACCATCTCTGTTCGTGGCAAAGACCGGTATGTGGTGATGGACATGGCGCAGTACCACTACCTGCGCGAATGCGAGCTGGAAGCAGCCCTGATGCAGAGTCGTGCTGACCTGGCTGCTGGCAGGGCTGTCCACGAAAGTGCTGAAGCCCACCTGGCCCGCTTAGATGACTTGCTGAACCGCGCCGCCCACTGACCAAGCTGACGGCTCGCGCCATGCCCTACCAACTGGTCTTTACCGACAATTACATGCGCCGGGCCGAGCGTTTCATTCGCCGTCATCCCGAACTGCGCAACCAGTACGCCAAAACACTGGCTTTGCTGGAATTGAATCCGCACCACCCTTCGTTGCGCTTGCACGCCTTGGCCGGGCCACTTTCGGGCATGCACTCAGTCTCGATCAACCTGTCATATCGCATCACCCTTGAGCTGCTGATTCAAGACCAGCAAATCATCCCCATCAACGTGGGCGATCACGACACGGTGTACTGATCCGAAACTCGCTCACTCCACCCGCGTCACCCGATTGGGCTTGAAGCCCAGATCCGCCACTTTGCCCTTCTTGGCGCGAGCGACTTTGGCGTTGTTCAGGCTGCGGATTTCGAGCGTTTCTTCGCGCTCTTTGCCGCCTCGGCCAATGCCTTCGATCTTCACGCTGCGCGTGTAGGCCGCCGCACCCGCCAAGGTGTCTTTGGCTTCGAGGTCGATGAGCATCAGGCCCCGGCCACCTTTTTCCATGGTCTTGAGTTCGCTGATCTCAAACGTCAAAACGCGGCCGCCTGTGCTGGCGCAGCAAACACTGTTGGCTGCGAGCATGGGCTGTTTGTCGGCAGGCACAGTGGCACTGCTGCCACTCACATGGCTGGGGGCGCAGACGGTTTCGCCGTCGCCCAAGCTGATGAAGGCCTTGCCCGCTTTGTTGCGTGAGATCATGTTCTCGACCGAGGCCATGAAGCCGTAACCGCCCGAGCCGCTGAGCAGCAGCGTGGCGTTGACCGGGCCTGCAAAGTAGTGCGCAATTTGTGTGGTGGGTTCCAGCTCGATCAGCGTGGTCACCGGTTGGCCATCGCCGCGTGCGCCGGGCAGCGTGGCCACAGGCACGCTGTAGATGCGTCCGTTGCTGCCAAAAATCAGCAGCGTGTCCACCGTGCGGCACTCGAAGGTGCCATACAAAACGTCGCCCGCCTTGAAGGCAAAGCTCGTCGCGTCGTGGCCGTGGCCCGTGCGGGCACGCACCCAGCCTTTTTCCGAGACGACCACCGTCACTGGCTCGTCCACCACCTTGACTTCGGCCACGGCTTTTTTCTCTTCCTGGATCAGCGTGCGGCGCGGGTCGGCAAAGGTCTTGGCGTCCGCCTCGATCTCTTTGATCATCAGGCGGCGCAGCGCAGCGGGGCTGCCCAAAATCTCTTCGAGCTTGCCCTGCTCTTCGCGCAGCTCGCTCAGCTCTTGCTCGATCTTGATGGCTTCGAGCCTGGCCAGTTGGCGCAGGCGAATCTCCAGGATGTCTTCGGCCTGGCGGTCGCTGAGTTTGAAAAACTCGATCAGCGCAGGCTTGGGCTCGTCGCTCTGGCGGATGATGCGGATCACCTCGTCGATGTTGAGCAAGACCAACTGGCGGCCTTCCAGAATGTGGATGCGGTCCAGCACCTTGTTCAGGCGGTGCTGGCTGCGGCGGGTGATGGTGGTCTGGCGGAAGCTGATCCACTCCACCAGCATCTGGCGCAGCGATTTTTGAATCGGCTTGCCGTCGATGCCGACGGACGTCATGTTGATCGGCGCAGACGTTTCCAGGCTGGTGTGGGCCAGCAAGGCGGTGATGAGTTCGCTCTGTTCGATGCGGCTGGTTTTGGGCTCGAACACCAGACGCACGGCGGCGTCTTTGCTCGATTCATCACGCACCACGTCGAGCACGTTCAGGATGCTGGCTTTGAGCTGGACTTGGTCAGCGCTGAGCGCTTTTTTGCCGGCCTTGACCTTGGGGTTGGTGAGTTCTTCGATCTCTTCGAGCACGCGCTGGGAGCTCACGCCTTGCGGCAACTCGGTCACCACCAGCTGCCACTGGCCACGGGCGAGTTCTTCGATCTTCCAGCGGGCACGCACTTTGAGGCTACCGCGACCGGTGCGGTAGGCATCGGCGATGTCGCTGGCCGGGCTGATGATCTGGCCGCCACCGGGGTAATCGGGGCCGGGGATGATAGCCATCAATTCGCTGTCGCTGAGCTTGTCGTTTTTGATCAAGGCCACGCAGGCATCGGCCACTTCGCGCAGGTTGTGACTGGGGATCTCGGTGGCCAAGCCCACGGCAATGCCGCTGGCGCCATTGAGGAAGCTGAAGGGCAAGCGGGCGGGCAGCTGGCGCGGCTCTTCGGTCGAGCCATCGTAGTTGGGGATGAAGTCCACCGTGCCCATGTCGATCTCATCGAGCAGCAAACTGGTGATGCGCGACAGACGCGCTTCGGTGTAACGCATGGCCGCTGCGCCGTCGCCGTCTCGGCTACCAAAGTTGCCCTGCCCGTCGATCAGCGGGTAGCGCTGCGAAAAGTCTTGCGCCATGCGCACCAGCGCGTCATACGCCGCCGTGTCGCCGTGCGGGTGGTAACGACCCAGCACATCGCCCACCACACGGGCGCTTTTGACGGGTTTGGCGGCGGTGTTGTTGTTGGGGCCGCTGTACGACAAACCCATGCGGTCCATCGAATACAAAATGCGCCGCTGCACCGGCTTTTGGCCATCGCACACGTCGGGCAAGGCGCGGCCTTTGACGACGGACAGCGCGTATTCCAAGTAGGCACGCTGGGCGTAGGCGCCCAGGTGGTCGCCTTCTGGCGCGGCAGGTTGCAGTGAAGTTTCAGGGGTCAGCAAATCGGTCATTTTTTGGGCGAGTTTTTGTTTTTGCGTTCGGGGGTTTGGAGGATTTGGGCGGGCATGGGTTGGCCGAGCGGCAAAAAGTTACTGCCCGTCACCACTTTTTGCCCCGTGCGTTTTTCCAGATCGTCTTTGGCGCGCTTGGCCACCCTGCCACCTTCTTTGCCTGCTTTGGCGTTTTGTTGCAGGCCTTTGGCTTCTTCGGTCTCCGCAATCTGGCGGGTGGACAGTTCGGCCAATGCGGTGAAAATCAGCTCCGCCTCGCTCATGTGGTCGCGCAGGTTCTGCGTTTTCAAAGACTTGAGCGACTTATGTGCCTGCACGCTCAAGCCCGTCCATTCTTGGTGAATGATGTTGGTCAGCAGCGCGAATTCATCCGCCTTTTCCACACCGCTTTCTTTCCAATAATCGGTCAGCTTGTTGCGGGTTTCTTGTCCCGTCATGCGCTGCTGAATCCACTTGGTGCTGCGCCCCAGTTTTTGCCAGTTCTCGCGGGCACGGTCGAGGCTTTGCGCGGGGTCAGACATCTCTTGCATGCGCTCATGGCCCACCTTGGCCAGCCAGCGCTTGAATGGCTCCGCCTTGGGTGAGGGGATGGACTGGATCAGGCGCAAAAGTGTGGGTACATCCGCTGCGTCGGTTTCACGCAAACGTCCGTCGGCAGCGGGCATTTTCAAGCGTACGATTTCTTCGTACGGTTGACCTGATTCCTTCTCCAGCTTGCGACGCAAGTCGCTCCAATAGCGTTTAGGAATGCTGCTGTCGGTCAGCACCTGCACCACATCCACCACCGAAAAATACCACCGCTCTTGTGCGGCGTCCCAATGCGAGCGCACGCGGGTGGACTCAAATAGTTGAACGGGCTGAGAGGTAGTCATGGCTTGGCAATGGCGTGTGGTTGCGTGCTCAGAAGGCAGTCTTGGCGCGGTCGCTCATAAATACTTTTGCAAAATTGCCTGCTTTTGCGCGGGGGCAGCGGCAATGGTGGCTTGGGCTGCAGCAATGGCCTGCTCAAACGTCTCGACTTGTGCCACAAAATCCAATTGTTCAGTCAGCGGTGGAAGTGGAACACGCAACGGCTTCAAGATCGCAACGTTGATATTTTTTTGTGCTACCTGCGGTGCAATTGCATTCAAGTGTGCTTTCTGTGCACGCATCATTAACTCTAAGAATCGCACGCTGATGTTGGCCTCTTCACCATTAATCGGTGTCAAACCCACAACGCTGTCGGCAAAACATGCGGGGTAGTCAAGCACAGCTGTATCGCCAATATTGGCTGCAATGGTGATCAACACCAGTGGTGGATTGAAAAGCTTACTTACGCCCAAACCTGCTTCATTGAGTGTTTGCGTATAAGCAACTTTGGAGCCCGCTGCGCGAACCACATCGCCCGTTTGAATGAATGGGTATTCCCCTCCAAAAAAAGCAGGGTCATTGCGTGGCCGATGTGAGAAACGTCCGCGTTTGATGTCGCAAATTTCCTCTAACCGCTTTTGAGGATGCTTGTCTGAATAAATGCGTGCAATGCCATCTGAGATGGCTTGACTGGCTTGAGCAATCGCAGCACTGGCACTGTTCATAGCCTTATCAATCGCCTCACATTCGCCAACAATTTGTTGTTGGATGGTCAACGGGGGTTGTGGGATTTTTATCTGATCGAAAGTTGATTTAATGATTGAGCCAAAAGTCACGCCGCTTGCTTGATTTTGGATTTGCCTGATCTCACGTTTCAAAACATAAAACAGATATCCCGAATTGAGATTTGATTTGGCACGCAAACCGTAACAAGACTGGTTGAAAGCCATTGGCGTAGCAATTTGCGCCAATGCACCAACGGTTCCACGAGCTGAAATGATCAAATCTCCAACCTCCAGAAGTTGAGTGTTGCTATTTTTGAGACCGGCATTGGTAATCGACTTTTCTGCTGAAGCGACAAAACGATTCACAGTGGCGAAGTCAGCCACTGAGAGCCATGGAATGTCACCACCCCAATACTCTTGAACATCAGTTTTCGGTGTGCCGCCGGAGATGATTTCAACTACATCTGAAACGCGAACTTGTGACCACTTGGTTTGAAGCGGCTGTGCTGAGATTTTGTCCGCTAAAGACACCACTGCATCAAACTCCAACCGCCCAAACTCCAACAAATCGGTCAGCGGGGCCTGCGTCACATAGGCTTGCAATTCACTCGGAATTTGCAGCGCTTCACCCGCAAATGCTTCCCGAATAACATGGCTGATTTTGCTGGCGTTGCTGCGGTCTTGGGGGTCAAACAAAGGCGTGGCAATGTCGCGCACAGACTCACCGCCGATGTAGCGTATGCCTTCTTGGCCTTTGGCCCCGCTCCATTCGTAGCCCAAAAACTGTTGCTGCGCCTTGTTGTCGCTGGGGCCTTTCACCAAGAGCACGGGCGTGGGGTTGTGGTCGGCCAACAGGTAATAAAACAGCTTGTTTTGTTCGCGCTCGCGGCAAAACTGCGTGAAGCGCTGGGTCAGTTCGATTTGCTGACTCTCTGGGCTTTGCTTTTGAAAATCTTTGCTGGCGATGCGTTTTTTGGTGTCGGTGGCATCATCAAAAGCACGGCGGTAGTCTTTGAACATGTCTGTGGCCAGCAACTCGGCGCTGGGCTGGCCTTGCAACAAGCTGGTGTAGTGGTCAAAAGCGACGCCAATATGGGCACAGTACTGGCGCACGGTGTCCAGGTCTTGGTATTCGCCACCGCCGGTTTGGGCTTCAGTGGCCCAGTCTTCAAAGTAGTCTTGCACTCGGTTGGCCAAGTGCTCTGCCACTTCGGGGCGCTGGCTTTTTCGGCGCATGAAGAGCACTACGGTGTTGGTGCCCGTCTTGCCAAAGGTGCTGCCGCCCAGTTCGGTGATGGCCACAAAGTCAAAATACTTGAGCAAGATTTGCCGTGTGGCCACGTGCATGCCGTCGGTGTTGCTGAGGATTGAGCTGGGCACGATCACGCCCATGACCGCGCCGGGCTTTAAAAGTTGCTGCGCCCGCTCCAAAAAGAAGCACTGCACATTTTTGTTACCCAGGTCGTTGGCATTGGCCAACAAGGTGTAACGCTCGCGCTCGTCTTCGGGCACGGTTTGCA
>CANBTZ010000133.1 GCA_947372495.1 Comamonadaceae bacterium
GTGTGCGCCAGGGCAAACCGAGGATCACCTGAGGCCCAGCCGTACAGGCCTTTTTCTCGCACGCCCCAGCGCTGGTGGTGCGGATCGATGTTCTTGCCACCGTCAAAGTAAAACGCCCAGTTTTCTTCGCCCGACAGGTAAGTGCCCCAAGGCGTCTGGCTGCTGGCGCAGTTGTTGAGGGTGCCCAGCGTGGTGCGGCCTTGCGGGTCGGCGGCGGTGCGCAGCAGCGGGTGCCCGGCGGCCGGGCCAGTCATCTCAAAAGGCGTGCTCAAGGTGAAGCGGCGGGCGTAGCGCGAGGGGCGCACCATCTCCCATTGCTCGCCAACGAGTTTGGCTTCGTAGACCGAGAGGCCGTGTGCGTTTTGCGATTTTTTGACCTTGGCTGGGGTCATGGGCAAAAAGCCGTCTGGGTGCAGCAGGCCGTCGTCGGTGTACTCGTGGTTGAGCGCGATCAGGCCGTGGGTGGATGAGCCGCCCAGCGGGAAAAATGCCAGACCATCGTGGTGCATGCCCAGTTGCACGGCCTGGTCTTCGGCGCTGTTGCTGGTGTCCATGCGGAACGCAGGCATGCGCCCCTCAATGCCCACGGGCTCGCCCCAGGCGGCGATCACTTGCGTCACATAGCCCGGCGGCACTTGCAAGGCGTCGCCCATGCCCGGCGGGATGGCCGCAAAGCCCAGACGAGGTTGAGCGTTGGCACCCGCACTGGCGCAGCCGCTCAAAGGTTGCAGCAAGGTGGCCAGCGCCGACACGCCAGCGAGTTTGAGCACCGAGCGGCGCTGGGCCAGCACGTCGTGGATCGAGGCGTTGCCCGAGCGGTTGCTGTCTTCCATGGTCGAGAAATCTTTGGCCATCGCGTTATGCTCCTGTGAATGGTTCGGCAAGTGTCTTTGGATGGTTGCCAATGTACAAGCCCCCCATGTCACCTGGATGAAAGCATGCGCATCCTGATCACCGGTTTCGAGCCCTTTGCCGGGCAACACATCAACCCCTCGTGGGAAGTGGCACGCGCTCTGAATGGCCTGCACCTGCCGCAAGCCGAGGTTCAAGCCCAGGTGCAAGCCATCCAACTGCCCTGCGTGTTTGCGCAGGCCGCATCGGCCCTGACGCTTGCCTTGGACGAGGTCCAACCCGACATCGTGCTGGCGCTGGGCCAGGCCGAGGGGCGCTGCGACATCTCGGTCGAGCGTGTGGCCATCAACGTGATGGACGCGCGCATCCCTGACAACGCAGGCGCGCAGCCGATCGACCAGCCCGTGGTGCCACCAGGCCCTGCGGCTTACTTCAGCACCTTGCCCATCAAGCACCTGGTGGCCCGGATGCGTGCAGCGGGTTTTCCGGCGTCGGTGTCGCAGACCGCAGGCACGTTTGTTTGCAACCAGGTGTTTTATGCCTTGCAGCACACACTGGCCGGGCGCGCTGTGCGCAGCGGTTTTATCCACCTGCCCTTGTTGCCCGAGCAGGCCGCGCATTGGCCCGGACCGCCCATGCCGAGCATGCCACTGGACACGCAGGTGGCGGCCTTGCGATCTGCGCTCATGTCTTTGCTGGACGGCTCGTCGCCGACGGTTGGTGACGTGCAGCTCCACGGTGGCACTTTGAACTGACGGCCCTTCTTGGGCGCGGCTTGCTGCGTGCCACGGTGCGTTTTGGCCCGCGCTGGCATGGGCGCGGTGACACACAGACGTGCAGCTGAAGGACGCGCATGCTCAAGGCCTTACAAGAAAGGCCATGCGCCATGACCGATTCAGACCTCAGCAGCGGAGCCATACGCCGACTGCTGCAAACCACCCAAACCGCATGGGCGCAAGCGCCCGCAGCAACAAAGGCGGTTGTGGAACCTTTGCCGTGCAAGCTCAGCAGCCACCGCATCACGGTTCAGCGCATGGCCATGAACCGACCTGCGCCGTGGGGTTTGCAGACGGCGTCCCACCCCATTCGCCACCCCTGAACCCACCACGGTAGACTGCATGCCAAGGCCCGCCCGCTCCTGAGGTCGGCCTGTTTGCATGAGGAGGCAGAACATGCCCAAGTCACTGGTGGTTGCTTTGCGCAGGTGCATCCTGCCGCTGTGTTTTTTGTGGGGTGCCGTGCCCCCGGCTTTGGCAGCGGACCTCACGGTCTGGAGTGCCGGGGCCACCAAACCCCCGATGGAAGAGCTGGTCGCTGGTTTCCAGGCCAGCACGGGGCACAAACTGACCGTGGACTATGCCCCAGTGGGCGTGCTGCTGCGCCGCTTGGCCGCAGGCGGCAGGCCAGACGTGCTGCTGGTCTCGGCCGAAGTGGTCGCCGAGGTCGAACGCCAAAACTGGGCTGTGGCCGGTTCGGCCGTGCCCGTGGGCAGTGTGGGCATCGGCTTGGCCGTCAAGGCGGGGGCCGCCCGACCCGACATTTCCAGTCCTGAGGCGCTGCGTCAGACCTTGCTGAGCGCCCAATCCATCACCTACATGGACCCGCAAAAGGGCACCAGCGGCAAACACTTTGCTGCCGTGCTGGAGCAGTTGGGCATTGCCTACCAAATGCAAGCCAAAACCAAGTTGGGCGATGTGGGCTTTGTGGTTGAGCCGGTGGCCAAGGGCGAGATCGAGATCGGCATCCAGCAGATCACCGAAATCTTGCCGGTTCAGGGCGCGGTGCTGCTGGGGCCTTTGCCGGGCAGCTTGCAAAAAATCACCACCTACTCGGCCCTGCTGGGCGCGGGTGCGCAGGCCAAGCTTGCGGCGGCTGATTTCATCCGTTACCTGCAGACGCCCCAGGCCACCGTGGTGTTTGAACGCACCGGCTTCAAACGGCCATGAAGGGCGTCATGGCTGACAAAACCGTGAACACCCCTGTGGTCATCTCGCCAGAAGACGCCGAACAACTGGCGCTCTTGCGTGCGCACCGCCGCGTGCACAGGCGCAAACAGCCCGCCAAGGTGGCGGCAGAGGGTGCGCACTTTGATGCGCCGCCTCTCACACGGGGTCAAAAGCTGGCCGACCAGGTGGCGGCCACGATCGGTTCCTGGCGATTCATCGTGTTTCAGACCACGGCGATTGCGATCTGGATCACGGGCAACGCCCTGGCAGGCCACAACGCTTGGGACCCTTACCCGTTCATCTTGCTGAACCTGCTGCTGTCTTTTCAGGCGGCTTACACGGCCCCCGCCATCATGATGAGCCAGAACCGCCAATCGGAGCTGGACAGACGCCATGCCCAAAACGACTACGAGATCAACGTGAAAGCCGAGCTGGAGATCGAGCTGCTGCACGAAAAGATCGACATCATGAAAGAAAAAGAGCTGCTGGCCCTGACGCAGGCAGTGCGCGATTTGTCCGCGCAGCTCGAACAACTCTCGGCACGCGTGGGCCGCTGAGCCAGGCGGTGCTCAGGGTGCGTTCAGCGTGCATTCAAGGCGCGCTGGTTTCGATTTTGTTCAGGTCAAAACCCAAGTTGCCCAACTGCTGGAGCAGTTGCTCATAGGTGGCGCGTGGCAAGCTGGGTGTGCGCGAGAGGATCCACAGGTATTGCCGGGAAGGCTCGCTCACGATGGACCACTGGTACTGCGGGTCGATGGCAATGACCCAGTAGTCGCCCCAAACCATGGGGACGAAAGACAGCCATTCGGGCGCAAAGCGCACCTTGAGCTGCGGCGATGTGGCCCCACCGATTTGCCGCGCCACGCCCACGGCCTCGTTCCACTCGCCGTTGGCCATCTTGCAGCGGTTGACCACTTGCAGCCGGCCAGCTTCCAACACGCTGTACTGCGCGCTGGTACTGCCCACGCATTTGCGCTGGAACCACGCCGGGTATTTGGCGATTTCGTACCAAGTGCCCATGTAGCGCGGCACGTCGAGCGACGCGATGGGCGTCAAGGGGGCGCTCGCTTGTGCTGGAGCGCCGATGCCGAACACCATCAGCCAGAACAGTTTCATCCAGATGCGGCGCATGTTTACACCACGATCGGGCTGAGCGCGCCGTCCATGCTCATGCACACCCCGGTGATGTAGCTCGCCTTGCTCGACGCCAGAAAGACCACCGCGTGGGCGATTTCTTCGGGTTGGGCCATGCGGCCCAGCGGGATGCGTGCGACCGATTGCTGCAGCGCTTCTTCAGGGCTGATGCCTTTGGCTTTCGCATCGGTGGCCAGGCCTTCTTGCAATCGGTCGGTCAGGGTCAAGCCTGGGTTCACGGCGTTCACGCGGATGCCTTGCGGGGCGTAGGCTGCTGCCAGCCCAGCGCTGGCCAGCATCAGGGCCGCGTTGGCTGCGCCGCCCGGGATGTGGATCGGGCTGGCCACCTTGCCGCCGTTGCCCACCACGTTGACGATGCTGCCCGCGCCGCGCGCGGCCATGCGCTTGATCACCGGGTTGATCATGTGGATGTAGCTGAAATATTTGGCTTGCATCGCGTCGGCCCAGGCTGCGGGCGTCAGCTCTTCGGCCGGCGTGCGCTTGGCCGCGCCTGCGGAGTTGACCAGCACGTCCACCGGCCCGAGCGCCGCTTCGGCCGCTTGCAGCGCGGTCACGGCCGCAGCGCTGTCACGCAGGTCGGCGGCGTGGGTGCTGATCTGAGCGTTCGGGAACTGGGCCATCAGGGTCTGGCGAGCCGCGTCCAGGTGGGCGCTCTGGCGCGAGACCAGGCTGACCCGGGCACCTTCTTCCAGAAAAGATTGCGCGCAGGCCAGGCCAATGCCTTTGCTGCCGCCAGTGATGAGGATGTGCTTGTCGCGAAGGTGCAGGTCCATGGGGTGCTCTTTTGTTGAAATGCGCCAGTTCCCAAACATTTAACCACCGAACCCAAGGTCCTTCTGTCATGAATGCCACACCCTCTGCGCTGCGTGCGCGACTGAACCAACCGGGCCTGATCGTGGCCCCCGGCGTGTTCGACATGGTCTCGCTGCGGCTGGCCGACACCTTCGGCTTTGACGCCCTGTACATGACCGGTTACGGCACCGTGGCTTCGCACATGGGCCTGCCCGATGCGGGCTTGGCCACTTACTCCGACATGGTGGGCCGCGTGGCGGCCATGGCCGGCATGGCCCGCGCCCCACTCATCGCCGACGCCGACACCGGCTACGGTGGCCTGCTCAACATGCGCCACACCATCCGTGGCTACGAGGCGGCAGGCGCGGCCGCCATTCAGCTCGAAGACCAGGAGTTCCCCAAAAAGTGTGGCCACACCCCGGGCCGCCGTGTGATCCCGATGGAAGACATGGTGCGCAAGATCCGCGTGGCAGCCGACGCGCGCACGTCCAAAGACTTTTTGATCATTGCCCGCACCGACGCCCGCACCTCGCTGGGCCTAGACGAAGCCTTGCGCCGCGCCGAGGCTTACGCCAAAGCCGGGGCCGACATTTTGTTTGTGGAGTCGCCAGAGTCCGAAGAAGAGATGCGCCGCATTGGGCAAAGCTTCGATGTGCCGCTGGTGGCCAACATGGTCGAGCGCGGGCGCACCCCGGTGCTCTCACAGGCCGAGCTCGAATCCATCGGCTACAAGATCGCCATTTTCCCGGTCACAGCCTTGCTCGCTTCGGTGCAGGCCATGACCGCGGTGTACCAGCAGTTCAAGCAGCACGGCTCGTCCGCAGGTGGACAAACGCCGCTCTATGACTTTGGCGACCTCACCAAATTGATGGGCTTTGAAGACGTGTGGGCGTTTGAAAAACGCTACGCTGAAACCGAATAACGCCAGCCCGGAAAACAGGAGACACACACATGCACAAGCACTTTCGACGTTCATGGCTGATGAGCGTGCTCACAGCCGCTGCTGCGCTTGGGATGGGCCCGGCTGCTCTCGCCCAGAGCTACCCCGCCAAACCGATCCGGCTGGTGGTGCCCTTCACGCCCGGTGGCGTGACCGACACCAGTGGCCGCTTGATCGCCGAGCAGCTGTCCAAGCGGCTGGGCCAACAAGTGATCGTGGACAACAAGCCGGGCGCTTCGGGCAACATCGGCACGCAGATGGTGGCGGCGGCTGAGCCCGACGGGTACACCTTGTTGCTGGGCTTTGACGGCACGATGGTGATCAACCCGCATGTGTTTCCCAAGGTGGGTTTTGACACGGTGAAAGACTTTGCCCCCATTGGCAAGATCGGCGACGCGGTGTTGATTTTGGTGTCGCACCCCGGCTTTGCGGCCAAGAGCTTGAAGGACGTGATCGCACTGTCCAAAACGCAGCCGGGTGGTTTGTCTTATGGCACCTCGGGCACGGGCGGCACGCCACACATCGCGGGCGAGTTGCTCAAGCTGCGCACGGGCGCCAACCTGACGCACATCCCCTACAAGGGCGGTGGTCAGGCTATGACCGATGTGCTGGGGGGCAACATCCCGCTGGTGTACACCGCCATCGCCGGGGCCATCCCGCATGTGAAGTCAGGCAAACTGCATGCCGTGGCGGTGTCGAGCGCCAAGCGTGCTTCGTCTTTGCCCGATGTCCCGACCTTCATCGAAAACGGTCTGCCCGATTTTGAAATCAACTCTTGGGTGGCCTTGCTGGCTCCCGCCAAAACACCCCGAGCCATCGTGGACAAACTCAATACCGAACTGAATGCGGTGCTGAACGACCCCGAGGCGCGTGAGAAGCTGAACGGCATGGGCATCAGCGCCACACCCGGCACGCCTGACAAATTGGGCGAAGAGATCAAACGGGACTTGGCCCGCTATGGCCAAGTGGTCAAGGCGGCCAACATCAAGGCCGAGTGAAGGGTGATGGCGGCCCGGCGCTGCAGGCCCGTGCCTCAGGGCCTGCGGGGCGCGGCTTTCAAGCTGCGCACCAGCGGCTGGGCCAAGCGTTCGCCCTCTTGTTGCCAAAAGGCCGGGTCGGCCCCTTCGATGCGGGTGATCGCATTGCCCATGTGGGCCGATGCGGCGGCGCGCGCCGCTTGCGGGTCGCCGGCCTGCACTGCCTTGACGATGGCCTCGTGCTCCGACTTCACCTGAGCGGCAAAGTCGATTCGGCGGGCTTCGTTGGCGCGGGTCACTTGGGTGGCCCCGAGCAAAAATTGACCCAGGTATTCGAGGGTCTGGATCAGAAAGGGGTTGCGCGCCGCGTCGGCGATCGCGCGGTGCAGTTGCATGTCTTGGGCTGCGCCATTGGCACCCGCCAGCACCGCGTCGTCCAGTGCTTGCATGGCCTGGTCGATCTGGCGCAGGTCGGCCGGGGTGCGGCGCTGCGCGGCCAGGGCCGCGACTTCGGCTTCCAGGGCGCGGCGCACCTCCACCATCTGAACCACGGCTTCTTTGGAGGCGGCATGGTGCGCCTCGAAGTGCAGCGGAGCAAACGAAGCTTGCGTGCTCACAAACACGCCGCTGCCTTGGCGCGAGTCCACCAGTCCGATCGATTTGAGTCGTGAGACGGCTTCGCGCACCACGGTGCGGCTGACGCGGAACTGTTCCACCAGACGGGCCTCGGTGGGCAGTTTGTCGCCGGGCACCAGCGCGCCGCGTCGGATCTCGGCCTCCAACTGCTCGGCCACTTGGTCGGACAGCCGGGCGCCGGAGGACACGGGGGTGAAGTTTTGGCTCATGCAGTTGTCATACAAAAAACAAGCCAAGCATACCCGGCACGGCACTTCTGTGCACGGCGGCTGCGTTGCGGGATTTCAACACCCGCTGCGGCGCTTAAAATTACGGATAGGTGAAT
>CANBTZ010000134.1 GCA_947372495.1 Comamonadaceae bacterium
ACGCGCACAAAGTATTCCAGCTGTTTGAGGTCCATGTGATTCCGCCCTGTTGGCTTTATTTTGTCATATCTGCAAATGAGGTATTCAATGCTGATCTAACTGGTAGATTGCATCAGCGCTGTTGACGCACAGGGCGAGCCTGCACAATCGGTCCCAGTCATTTGCCAACCCGCAGGAAGCCCCATGAGCCAAACCCAGCCCTTGATCATCGATGTGCACGGCCACTACACCACCGCCCCCAAGGCCCTGGAAGACTGGCGCAACCGCCAGATCGCTGGCATCAAGGACCCCGCGTCCATGCCCAAAGTGTCCGAGTTGAAAATCAGCGACGACGAATTGCGCGAGAGCATCGAAACCAATCAACTGGCCAAGATGAAAGAGCGTGGCTCGGACATCACCATCTTCAGCCCCCGCGCCAGCTTCATGGCCCACCACATCGGTGACTTCAATGTCTCGTCCACCTGGGCGGCCATTTGCAACGAGCTGTGCTTTCGCGTGGCGCAACTCTTTCCTGACAACTTTGTGCCTGCGGCCATGCTGCCCCAGTCGCCCGGTGTGGACCCGGCCACCTGCATCCCCGAGCTGGTCAAGTGCGTCGAGCAATACGGCAACGTCGGTATTAACCTGAACCCCGATCCCTCAGGTGGCCACTGGACATCACCGCCTTTGTCAGACAAGGCCTGGTACCCGATTTACGAAAAGATGGTCGAGTACGACATCCCCGCGATGATCCATGTGAGCACCAGCTGCAACAGCTGCTTTCACACCACAGGCGCGCACTACCTGAACGCCGACACCACCGCCTTCATGCAGTGCCTGACCAGCGATCTGTTCAAAGACTTCCCAACGCTGAAGTTCTTGATCCCACACGGTGGCGGCGCGGTGCCTTACCACTGGGGCCGTTTCCGCGGTCTGGCGCAAGAGCTGAAGAAACCCTTGCTGTCCGAGCACCTGCTCAACAACATCTTTTTTGACACCTGCGTGTACCACCAGCCCGGCATCGACCTGCTGACCAAAGTCATTCCGGTCAAGAACATCTTGTTCGCCTCCGAGATGATCGGCGCGGTGCGCGGCATTGACCCTGAGACGGGCCATTACTTTGACGACACCAAGCGCTACGTGCAAGCCACGGCCAACCTGAACGACCAAGAGCGGTACATGGTCTACGAAGGCAATGCCCGCCGCGTGTTCAAGCGGCTGGACGACCAGCTGACGGCCAAAGGCCACTGAATTTTTGTAGGAGCGACGCCCCCGTCGCGATGGCGTCCCACTGCACGATCCATCGCCGCGAGGGCGCGGCTTTTACAAACCCAACCCCTATCAGGAGAAAAACCATGTACGAACTCGGCGTTGTTTACCGCAACATCACCCGCGCTGACCGCGCAAACACCGATGCCCTGGCCGCTTTGGGCTCTGCCACCGTGCACGAGGCCATGGGCCGCGTGGGCCTGATGAAGCCTTACATGCGCCCCATCTATGCTGGTGCGCAGGTGTCCGGCACCGCGGTGACGGTGCTTTTGCACCCCGGAGACAACTGGATGATGCACGTGGCCGCTGAACAAATTCAGCCCGGCGACATCGTGGTCGCGGCCATCACCGCCGAATGCACCGACGGTTACTTTGGCGACTTGCTGGCCACGTCTTTCATGGCCCGTGGCGCACGTGCCTTGATCATCGACGCCGGTGTGCGCGACGTGAAAGAGCTGACCCGAATGGGCTTCCCTGTCTGGAGCAAAGCCATCAGCAGCAAGGGCACCATCAAAGCCACCGTGGGCTCGGTGAACATCCCCGTGGTGTGCGCTGGCATGATCGTCAATCCTGGCGACGCGATCGTGGCCGACGACGACGGCGTGGTCTGCGTGCCCCAAGCCTTGGTCGCCAAGACATTGGAAGCGGCTCAGGCGCGTGAAGCCAACGAAGGCGCCAAGCGCGAAAAACTGGCGCAAGGCATTCTGGGACTGGACATGTACAAGATGCGCGAGCCCCTGGCCGCTGCAGGTCTCAAATACATCGACTGAGGTGCAACCATGACCAAACCCACTTCCGGTGATTTCACCAAAACGGCAGGCTGGATGGACTGGTACACCGGTCCCAGCCAACCCACCTTTAAGCTGCCTGCAGGCGCTGTAGACGCACACTGCCACGTGTTTGGCCCGGGCTCTGAGTTCCCTTATGCGCCCGAGCGCAAGTACACGCCGTGCGATGCCAGCAAGCACCAGCTCTATGCGCTGCGTGACCACCTGGGGTTTGCGCGCAATGTGGTGGTGCAAGCCACTTGCCATGGTGCGGACAACCGGGCCATGGTCGATGCCTTGGTCCACTCCGGCGGCAAGGCGCGAGGCGTGGCCACGGTCAAGCGCAGCGTGACCGACCAAGAAATTCAGGCCATGCACGACGCCGGTGTGCGTGGCGTGCGCTTCAACTTCGTCAAGCGTCTGGTGGACTTCACGCCCAAGGACGAGCTGCTCGAGATCGCCGGTCGCATCGCCAAGTGGGGCTGGCATGTCGTGATCTATTTCGAGGCGGTCGATCTGCCCGAGCTGTGGGACTTTTTCACCGCACTGCCCACCACCGTGGTGGTGGACCACATGGGGCGACCCGATGTGTCTTTGCCAGTCGACGGCCCGCAGTTCGCGTTGTTTCAAAAATTCATGCGCGAGCATAAAAACGTGTGGAGCAAGGTGTCTTGCCCCGAGCGTTTGTCGGTGACGGGCCCTAAGGCCTTGAACGGTGAGCAAAACGCCTACCATGACGTGATCCCGTTTGCCAAGCGCATCGTCGAGGAGTTCCCCGATCGCGTGCTCTGGGGCACCGATTGGCCACACCCCAACTTGAAAGACCACATGCCCGACGATGGCCTGCTGGTGGACTTCATCCCGCACATCGCGCCGACCGCCGAGCTGCAACGCAAGTTGCTCGTGGACAACCCGATGCGCTTGTACTGGCCAGAGGAGGTGAACTGATGGCACTCGACAAACCCTACACCGATGTACCCGGCACCATCATTTTTGATGCTGAGCAATCGCGCAAAGGTTACTGGCTCAACCAGTTTTGCATGTCGCTTATGCAAGCCGAAAACCGTGAACGGTTCAAGGCCGATGAGCGTGCGTATCTGGACGACTGGCAGATGACCGAAGAACAAAAGCAGGCCGTGCTCGCGCGAGACCTCAACTGGTGCATGCGCACGGGCGGCAACATTTATTTCCTCGCCAAAATCGGGGCGACCGATGGCAAGAGCTTCCAACAAATGGCGGGCTCCATGACCGGCATGACCGAAGAGGAATACCGCAACATGATGATCGCGGGCGGCCGCAGTGTGGAAGGCAACCGCTACATCGGTGAGAACGGTACTGCCCAAGCACAGAATCAACCGCAAGGCGCAGCCGGGCAGAAAGCATAAACATGGCCAAAATCACTGCATCCGTTTTCACCTCGCACGTGCCCGCCATTGGCGCGGCCATGGACCTGGGCAAAACGAAAGAAGACTACTGGAAGCCGCTGTTCGCGGGCTACGACTTCTCCAAGCAATGGATGAAGGACAACAAGCCCGACGTGATCTTTCTGGTCTACAACGACCATGCCACGGCCTTCAGCCTGGACATGATTCCGACCTTTGCGATTGGCACTGCTGCTGAGTTCAAGCCCGCCGACGAAGGCTGGGGTCCACGCCCTGTGCCCCTCGTCAAAGGCCACCCCGAGCTGGCCAGCCATATCGCGCAGTCGGTCATTCAGCAAGACTTTGACCTGACCATCGTCAACAAGATGGACGTGGACCATGGCCTCACCGTGCCGCTGTCGTTGATGTGCGGTGAGCTGGACCCGGTCAAAGATGCTTGGCCTTGCCCTGTGATCCCGTTTGCGGTCAACGTGGTGCAGTACCCCGTGCCCAGCGGGCAGCGCTGCTTCAATTTGGGCCAGGCGATTCGCAAAGCGGTCGAGAGTTACGACGAAGACATCCACGTGCACATCTGGGGCACGGGCGGCATGAGCCACCAACTGCAGGGCGCACGTGCGGGTCTGATCAACCGCGAGTGGGACAACGTCTGGCTGGACCAACTCATCAACGACCCCGTGGCCTGCGCCCAAACCCCGCACATCGACTATGTGCGCGAAGCGGGCAGCGAAGGCATTGAGCTGGTCATGTGGTTGATCGCCCGTGGCGCCATGAGCGACATCAATGACGGCCAAGCCACCGGACCCGCCCCCCAGCTGCGTCACCGCTTCTACCATGTGCCCGCCAGCAACACGGCGGTGGGCCACGTCATTCTCGAAAACGTTTAAGAGGAATCCTCATGAGCAAAACCATCAAAGTCGCCCTCGCGGGCGCAGGTGCCTTTGGCATCAAACACCTGGACGGCATTCAAAACATTGACGGTGTGAAAGTCGTCTCGCTGATCGGCCGCGAGTTCGCCAAAACCAAAGAGGTGGCAGACAAATACGGCATTGGCCATGTCACCACCGATTTGAACGAATCGCTGGCTTTGAAAGAAGTCGATGCGGTCATTTTGTGCACACCTACCCAGATGCACGCCAGCCAGACCTTGGCTTGCCTCAAGGCTGGCAAGCATGTGCAGGTGGAGATTCCGCTGTGCGATGTGTACAAGGAAGGCCAAGAAGTTCTGCGCGTCCAAAAGGAAACCGGTCTGGTGGCCATGGTGGGTCACACCCGGCGCTTCAACCCCAGCCACCAGTGGGTCAACCACAAGATCCAGGCCGGCGAGTTCAACATCCAGCAAATGGATGTGCAGACCTACTTCTTCCGCCGCACCAACATGAACGCGCTGGGCCAGGCCCGCAGCTGGACCGACCACCTGCTGTGGCACCACGCAGCCCACACGGTTGACCTGTTCGCCTACCAGTGCGGCAGCCCCATCGTCAAAGCCAATGCGGTGCAAGGCCCGATCCACCCCACTTTGGGCATCGCCATGGACATGAGCATTCAGCTGCAAGCCGCCAACGGCGCGATCTGCACTTTGTCGCTGAGCTTCAACAACGACGGCCCGCTGGGCACGTACTTCCGCTACATCGGCGACACGGGCACCTACCTGGCCCGTTACGACGACCTGTACACCGGCAAGGAAGAACAAATCGACGTGTCCAAAGTGGCGGTGTCCATGAACGGCATCGAACTGCAAGACCGCGAGTTCTTTGCGGCCATCCACGAAGGCCGTGAGCCCAACAGCTCGATTGCTCAAGTGCTGCCTTGCTACCAAGTGCTGCACGATTTGGAGCAACAGCTGGGCGGCTGAGCCCTTTGCGCCCACAAAAAAAGGCCGCTGCACCCAGGTGCAGCGGCCTTTGTCGTTGGAACGCATCAGCGTGCCAATTGAGGCGCAGTTTGCAGCAGGTCTGCCACTTCCTTTTTCCAGAACCTGGCGTTGCCCGTGGTGCCGTGGCCCAAGGTGTCGGGGCTGCCAGGAATGACCAGGGCCTTGGCCGTCTTGATGCGGGGCAGGGCTTTTTCGAGCACGCCCAGCTCGGGCGGGTTGCGCTCGTCGTCTGCCGAGTTGATGACCAGTACGCTGGCCTGGATGCGCTCCAGACCGGTTGACGGATCGTAGTCCTTGGAGGACTCCCATTGGTACAGCAGGTCGTTGGCATCGGCCGGGAAGGGGGCACTCAAGCGTTGCTTGAGCACCGCGTCGCCTTGGGCACTGCTGGGCGCGATTTTTTGCAGGCCTTGGTTGCCGCCGCTGGTGGCGGTGGCATAAAACACCGAGGCGAACTGCGCACTGGGGGGCTGCTGCGTGTAGTTGCCCCCCATCCACAGGGGGTCGTTGCGGATGGATGCTGTCATCAGGCGTCTGAGCATCCAGTTGCGGCCCGACATGGGCGAGGGCAATGAGGCCATCGGGACGGCGATGTCCATCATGCCCGGGTACTGGATGGCCCACATCCAGGTCTGCATGCCGCCCATGGAGTTGCCCAGCACCATGCGCAGGTGGCGCACGCCCAGGTGTTCGGTCACCAGGCGGTATTGGGCTGAGACCATGTCGGCGTAGTTGTAGGCGGGGAATCGGGTGCGCAAGCCGTCAGAGGGTTTGCTGGATTTGCCAGTGCCAATGGCGTCCGGCAAGATCACAAAGTAACGCTTGGCATCCAGTGCTTGCCCCGGACCAAAAAGCTCGCCACCAAAAGCAGGTGACAGCATGCCCGAACCCGAACCCGCTGTACCGTGCAGGATCAGCACGGCTTCGTTTTTGGGGTCGCCCAAGGTGGTGTAGTGCAGCTTGAGTTCGGGCAGCACCTCGCCGGTGTGGAACTTGAAGTCTTTGACCAGCCAGCTGCCGCTTTGCGGTGCGGGGGCGTCTTGTGCATGTGATGCGACGCACAGGCCCAGCGTCAGGGCTTGCAAGCCGTGCCTTGCCGATTGGACGATTGTCATGAAGGTCTCCTGAGGGGTGTGCGCAATTTAGGGCAAGTCACTGCAGGCGTCTGACGCCAGGGTGTCAGAAGTAGCCAGAGTGGCGCAAGGGACCAAGGCGATAAGATCGGGAGATCGATTGCTGGACACCTTCATGACAGACCGCTATGCCGTCATCGGCAACCCCATTGAGCAAAGCAAATCACCGCTCATCCACACCACTTTTGCGCACGTGACTGGGCAGGACATCGAGTACACCAAGCTGCTGGCCCCCTTGGAGGGGTTTGCGCAGGCGGTGGACGCCTTTCGCGCTGCTGGCGGGCGGGGCATGAACGTGACGGCGCCGTTCAAGCTCGATGCGTTCGCCTATGCCACCGACCTCGCACCCAGCGCGCAAATGGCTGGGGCCGTGAACGCCATGAAATTTGTGGGTGACAAGGTGTACGCTGAAAACTTCGACGGGGTGGGCCTGGTGCGCGATCTGGTGCACAACCTGGATTGCCCGATCCAGGGGCGCCGGGTGTTGATCTTGGGGGCTGGCGGTGCCACCCGTGGGGCCTTGCTGCCCTTGTTGGCCCAGGCGCCTGCTGAGGTGGTGATCGTGAACCGCACCTTGGCCAAAGCACAGGAGCTGGCCGAATTGGCGCACCAACACCAAACAGGCGCTGTGCCCGTGCGGGGCGTCGGCTACGCCGATGTGACGGGCGCATTCGATCTGGTGCTCAACGCCACATCGGCTAGCCTCACGGCCGAGTTGCCACCTTTGTCCGAGTCAGCGTTTGCGTCGGGTTGCTTGGCCTACGACCTGACTTATGGCAAGGGCCTCACGCCGTTCCTGAAACTGGCTCGCCAAGCCGGTGTCATGCGCCTGGCCGACGGGGTGGGCATGTTGGCCGAGCAAGCGGCCGAGGCCTTTGAATGGTGGCGCGGCATGCGCCCGGACACCGCTGCAGTGATTGAAAAAATCACGGTTCCCTTGGTCTGATGTCTCACGCGGCATCCATTTGGAGAATACGCCAAATGAGTTGTTGGAATGCACGCCGCTTTGGCTCCCAATTCAAGAAAAACACGCTGATGCCGATTTAATACATTAAAGGTGCGTTCGCACCATGAAAGACGGGTGCGATGGTGGGTTCTCAACAATGGCTTGCTGGGGTGGGTGTCTGGCTCATGGCCAGTTTCCCGGCGTTCGCCGGGCAATACCAATTGATGCTCGGCCAAGCACAATCGGTGCCGATCGC
>CANBTZ010000135.1 GCA_947372495.1 Comamonadaceae bacterium
GAAGCCAACCAATACGACGGCCTGCGCGATGCGCTGGAAAAGCTCAAGCTCAACGACGCGTCGCTGCACTACGAACCTGAAGTCTCGCAAGCGCTGGGCTTTGGTTTCCGCTGCGGCTTTTTAGGCTTGTTGCACATGGAAATCGTGCAAGAGCGCTTGGAGCGCGAGTTCGACCAAGACTTGATCACCACCGCGCCCAGCGTGGTCTACCAAGTGGTTCAGCCCGGCGGCGAAGTCGTCATGGTCGAAAACCCTTCCAAAATGCCCGATCAGGGCAAGCTGCAAGAGATCCGCGAGCCCATCGTCACGGTGCACTTGTACATGCCGCAAGACTATGTGGGCCCCGTCATGACGCTGGCCAACTTGAAGCGGGGTGTGCAGATGAACATGGCCTACCACGGCCGCCAGGTCATGCTGACCTACGAAATGCCGCTCGGCGAGATCGTGTTGGACTTCTTTGACAAGCTCAAATCGGTCAGCCGGGGTTATGCCTCGATGGACTACGAGTTCAAGGAATTCCGAGCATCCGATGTGGTGAAGGTCGACATTTTGCTCAACGGCGAAAAGGTCGATGCGCTGTCCATCATCGTGCACCGTTCTCAGTCACAGTACCGTGGTCGTGCGGTGGTGGCCAAGATGCGCGAGATCATCAGCCGCCAAATGTTCGATGTGGCGATTCAGGCAGCCATTGGTGCCAACATCATTGCCCGTGAAAGCATCAAGGCTTTGCGCAAGAACGTGCTGGCCAAGTGCTATGGTGGCGATATTTCGCGCAAACGCAAACTGCTGGAAAAGCAAAAAGCGGGTAAGAAGCGCATGAAACAGATTGGCTCGGTCGAGGTGCCCCAAGAGGCGTTTCTGGCCATTTTGCAGGTGGAAGATTGATGCAGCTTTTGACGTCTTTGGTGCTGGCCGCCTTTGTGGCTTATGCCAGTTCTTGGTACTTGGGCTACATCGAGGGCAACTTCGCATTGCTCTTGTTGCTGTCCACGGTGGTGACCGGCATTTACTGGTTGGCCGAGCGCTTTTATTTTTGGCCACAGCGCCAAGCTGCAGCCGCCCGCCTCGAAGAAGCCACGGCCCAACGCCGCAGCGAACTGACCCGCATGGGCATCGAAAAAATCGACACCGACATGACCGAGGCCCGCGACAAGCTGCTCATGCAGCCCTGGTGGCTGGACTGGACCGCCGGGCTGTTCCCGGTGATCGTGGTGGTGTTTGTCTTGCGCTCGTTCCTGTTCGAGCCCTTCAAGATCCCTTCGGGCTCGATGATCCCAACGCTGCAGATTGGCGACCTGATCCTGGTCAACAAATTCCATTACGGTGTTCGTTTGCCTGTGGCCAACATCAAGCTCACAGAAGGCACCCCAGTGCAGCGCGGTGACGTGATGGTGTTTCGTTTCCCACCACGCCCCAGCCAGGACTACATCAAGCGTGTGGTCGGCATCCCGGGCGACGAAGTGGCCTACCTGAACAAAAAACTCACCATCAACGGCCAGCCCGTGGCCAGCGAGAACTTGCCAGACTACTTTGACGACTCGGTGATGCGCTACTTCAAGCACCAGAGCGAGAGCTTGCCGGGCAAAAAACACCAGCTCATCATCGACAGCGAGCGTCCGGCTTTCATTCCGGGTGCAGACGAATTCCCATTCCGTGACCAATGCCGTTACAGCGTCGAAGGCGTGGTCTGCAAAGTGCCTGCCGGTCACTACTTCATGATGGGCGACAACCGCGACAACTCGCTCGACTCGCGCTATTGGGGCTTTGTGCCCGACGCCAACATCGTGGGCCGAGCCTTCTTTGTCTGGATGAACTTTGGCAACCTCAAGCGCATTGGCGCTTTTGACTGACGTGAGCGATCTTCTTTCCGAATTGCAAGTTCGACTGGGCTACGCTTTCAAGCAGCGGGCCTTGCTGCAGCAAGCGGTCACGCACCGCAGCTTCAGCGCCGACCACAACGAGCGGCTCGAATTTTTGGGCGATTCGGTGCTCAACCTGGCGGTGGCGCACATGCTCTACACCCACCTGAGCGACCTGCCTGAAGGCGATCTCTCGCGCGTGCGGGCCAACCTCGTCAAACAAGACACGCTGCACCAGCTGGCGCAGCAAATGGACTTGCCGTTGGTGCTGCGTTTGGGCGAAGGCGAGTTGCGCTCTGGCGGGCAAAAGCGCCCGTCCATCTTGGCCGACGCGCTCGAAGCGGTCATTGGTGCGGTCTATCTGGACGGTGGCTACGCCGCGGCTCAGCCCCTGGTGGAGCGTTTGTTCCAGAAGGTGGACATCAAGCCCACCATGCAGGCGGCCGCCAAAGACCCCAAAACCGAACTCCAAGAGTGGCTGCAAGGCCGCAAGCTGGCGCTGCCGCTCTACACCGTGGTGGAAACCTCGGGCGCAGCCCACCGCCAGACCTTTGAAGTGGCCTGTGAAGTGCCCCAACTGCGCCAGTCCCAACGCGGGCTGGGCCCCTCACGCCGAGCTGCCGAACAGGCTGCAGCCCAGGCCCTGCTCGACATCCTCAAAAATACCGCATGAACTCCAAAACCACACCCGACGACGCCGACATTCCCGCCCATGTGGATGTGTCCGCCAAAATGGCGCGCCGCAGCATCGACATTCCTGGGGTGACGGTCGAGCCTCGTTCGGGGGCCGAAGCGCAAGCCGCAGGTCTGCCCGCTGATGCGCCTTTGTCTGCAGAGGGTCAACGCTGCGGCTTGGTGGCCATCGTGGGCAAGCCCAACGTGGGCAAATCCACGCTGCTCAACGCGCTCGTGGGGCAAAAGATCAGCATCACCTCGCGCAAAGCGCAAACCACGCGCCACCGCATCACAGGCATCCGCAACCTCCAGCAGACCCAGTTCGTGTTTGTGGATACCCCGGGCTTTCAGACCCGCCACGGCACCGCACTCAACAAGTCGCTCAACAAGACCGTGGTCGGCGCGGTCGGTGATGTGGACCTGGTGTTGTTTGTGGTCGAAGCGGGCAGCTTCAACCAAGCCGACGCCAAAGTGCTGTCGCTGCTCAAGCCCGGCATTCCAGTGCTGTTGGTCGCCAACAAACTCGACATGGTCAACCGCCGCGCCGAGATCGCCCCCTGGTTGCAGGGCATGCAAGAGCGCCACCCGTTTGCCGAGTTCGTGCCGATGTCGGCCAAGCAGCCCAAAGACATCGAACGCCTTTTTGGCATTTGCGAGAAATACCTGCCGGAGCAGGGCTGGTGGTACACCAACGACGAGTTGACCGACCGCAGCGAAAAATTCCTCGCCAGCGAAATGGTGCGCGAAAAACTGTTTCGCCTGACGGGTGACGAGTTGCCCTACACCTCCACGGTGGTGATCGACAAGTTCGAAGAAGAAGCCGGTCGCACCTCCAAGCGCATGCTGCGCATCGCCGCCACCATCGTGGTCGAGCGCGATGGCCACAAAGCCATGGTCATTGGCGACAAGGGCGAAAAGCTCAAGCGCATCGGCACCGAGACCCGTGTGGAACTTGAAAAACTGCTCGACGCCAAGGTCTTCATCGAGTTGTGGGTCAAGGTGCGTTCGGGCTGGGCCGACGACGAGGCGCGCGTGCGCTCTTTCGGATACGAATAAGCGCCACCGCCCATGGCCACCCAGCGGATCGCGGACGAACCTGCCTATGTGCTGCACCGCTACGACTGGAGCGAAACCAGCCTGATCCTCGAAGTCTTCACCCGCCACCACGGTCGGGTGGCGGTGGTGGCCAAGGGGGCCAAGCGGCCCAGCTCCAGTTTTCGCCCCGTTTTGCTGCCCTTGCAGCCGCTGTCGCTCACCTTTGGCGGTGATGGCGACATCCGAACCCTCAAGTCGGCCGAATGGGTGGGCGGCCACGTCATGCCCACGGGCGAGGCGCTGCTCTCGGGCTACTACCTCAACGAACTGCTCATGCGCCTCTTGGTGCGTGACGACCCCCATCCGCACCTGTTTGAGGTCTATGCCGCTGCCGTGCGCTTGCTGGCCAGTGGCGACCCGGACGCCATGCAATGGGCGCTGCGCGCCTTTGAGTTGCTGGTGCTCAAGGAAACAGGGCTTTTGCCCGCACTCGACGTGCAGACCTTGACCATGAAACCGCTGGAGCCTGAGGCCTGGTACGCCTTGGTGCCCGAAGCCGGGCTGCAGTGGGTGCCACAAGACATCCGCCACGCCCTGCAGGGCCAGCAGTGGCTGGCGCTGCAGCACGCGCTGAACGCCCCCAGCCCGTTGGCGGCTTTGCTGCGCGAATGCTCCGAGCTGCTCAGCCAGATGCAGCGCCCGATGCGCTCCCTCCTCAACTACCATTGCGGCGTGGGCGCTTTGCGCACCCGCCAAATGATGCTGGACCTGCAAACCCTATGACCATCACCTCCGAACGCGTTGCCCTGTCGGTCAACGTCAACAAAGTCGCGCTGCTGCGCAACTCGCGCCACCTGGGCATCCCCAGCGTCACGCGCGCGGCCGAGCTGTGCCTGCAAGCGGGTGCGCAGGGCATCACCATCCATCCTCGGCCCGATGAGCGCCATATCCGCGCCAGCGATGTGCCCGAGTTGACTGCCCTCATGCAGGCCTGGCCCGACCGCGAGTTCAACATCGAAGGCAACCCCTTCCACAACCTCATGGACCATGTGCGCGCCGTGCGCCCGCACCAGGTGACCTTTGTGCCTGACAGCGAGGGCCAGTTCACCAGTGACCACGGCTGGACGTTTCCGCAAGATGCCGAGCGTCTGAAACCCCTGATCGACGAATGTAAGGCCCTGGGTGTGCGCGTGAGCCTCTTCATGGACCCGATCCCCGAACAAATGGCTGCAGCACGCGCCGTAGGGGCTGACCGGGTGGAGCTGTACACCGAGCCTTATGCGGCTTCGTTTGGCACCCCGGATAACGCCGCGCAGTTGCAGCGTTACGCCGATGCCGCAGTGGCGGCTTTGCAAGCTGGCCTGGGCCTGAACGCAGGCCACGACCTCAACCGTGACAACTTGCCCGCCTTTGTGGCGGCCGTCAAAGGCCTGCAAGAAGTCTCGATCGGCCACGCCTTCATGGCCGACGCACTGGAACTGGGCTACAGCGCCACGGTGCAGGCCTACCTCGCTTGCCTGAAAAAATGATCTACGGCATCGGCACCGACATCTGCGACATCCGCCGCATCCAAGCCAGCTTGGATCGGCACGGCGAGCGCTTTGCCGCCAAGGTCTTGAGCGATGCCGAGTTGGCCACCTGGAAAGCCCGCAGTGCCCGCTGGCCCGAGCGCGGTGTGCGCTACTTGGCCACCCGCTTTTCGGCCAAAGAAGCCTTCAGCAAAGCCATTGGCCTGGGCATGCGCATGCCCATGACCTGGCGTCTGTGCGAGGTGGCCAAGCTGCCCAGCGGCCAGCCGGTCATCGTGCTGCACGGTGTTTTGAAAGAGTGGTTTGAAGCCAAGCAGCTCAGCGCCCACATCACCGTGACCGACGAGTCCGAATACGCCGCGAGTTTTTGCGTGGTCGAGACCGCAAGCGCACCGCACCCTTGATTTGCCGCGCTGGCGCCCCACATTGAATGGACACCCCATGACACAGCACGCCCCCCTGATCATCGACATTGCCGGCACCACATTGACCGACGTGGACCGCCGTCGTCTGGCGCATCCGCTCGTGGGCGGCATGATTTTGTTTGGCCGCAACTGGCACAGCCGTGCGCAGCTGACCGCGCTGTGTGCCGACATCAAAAGCCTCCGTGCTGACCTGTTGATTGCGGTTGACCACGAAGGCGGACGTGTGCAGCGCTTTCGCACCGATGGCTTCACCCATTTGCCGCCCATGCGCGCCTTGGGCGAGCTCTGGGGCCAGGACGACAAGGGGCAACCCGGCTCGGGCGTGCTCAAGGCCTGCGAAGCGGCCACCTCGGCGGGCTTTGTGCTGGCCAGCGAAGTGCGCGCCTGCGGTGTGGACTTCAGCTTCACGCCTGTTTTGGATCTGGACCACGGCGAGAGCGGCGTGATTGGTGACCGCGCTTTTGCCCGCGACCCGCGTGTGGTGAGCCTGCTGGCCCGCAGCCTGATGCAGGGCCTGCTGCAAGCGGGCATGGGCAATTGCGGCAAACATTTCCCCGGGCACGGTGCCGTCAAGGCCGACTCGCATGTGGCGCTGCCCGTCGACAAACGCGGCCTCAAGGCCATCTTGGCCGACGACGCGCAGCCTTACCGCTGGCTCACCAGCGTGCTCACAGCCGTGATGCCCGCCCATGTGATCTACAGCAAAGTCGACAGCCGCCCGGCAGGCTTTTCACCGCGCTGGCTGCAAGACATCTTGCGTGCGCAGCTGGGTTTTCAGGGCGTGGTCTGCACCGACGACCTGTCGATGGCGGCTGCGCGCCAGATGGACGGACGCACCCTCAGCTACACCGAAGCGGTGATCACTGCGCTGCAAGCCGGGTGCGACTTGACGCTGCTGTGCAACCGCTCAGCGGTGAACGACGGCGCAGAGCTGGACGAGGTGCTCGACCAGTTGGCGGAAGCCCAACTCAAAGGCCAGTGGATACCCCGCGACATCAGCGAAGAGCGGCGCTTGAACCTCTTGCCCCGATCGCCCGCCCGTCCTTGGGACGAGCTGGTGCGCTCTGCCGACTACATGCAGGCGCTCGACCGCCTGCCTTGAACTGAACAGGACATTGGAATGAACTCGATTGCGCGCATCGTGATGGGCTTGGTCACGGGGCTTTTGGGGCTCGCTTTTTTGGCGGGCCTCTTGTTGGCACTGGGCATCTACATCGCGTTCGCCACCGTGCGCTGGCTGCTCACGGGCCGAAAGCCCCAGGTGGTGATGGTCTGGCAGCAGTTCAGCGAATTGCGCAAAGGCGCACGTTTCGGCGGTCAGCGTGGTTTTGGATCGGCTGGTCCATCCGGTTTCGAGTCACAACGCCAGGACGACATCGTCGATGTGGAAGTGCGCGAGGTGCGTGACAACGCGTCTCAATTGCAAGACAGGCGCGAATCCAAGAAGTGAAAATCAACGCCAGCGCTTCTGGCTTATGAAGATTTTTGCGAGGTCGAATTCACGTCTTGGCAGCTGGATTGATTGATTTCAATTTCAAAAACCATTTGACCTGCAGAATCACGGTAAACGCTCAAAAAATCGATTCCGGCTGCAAGCATGTTTTGCCGGATGGGATCGGCGCATGCTCGCTCTTTCAATTCTGGAACCAGAGTTTGGAAGAGCTTTACTTCGACAGCTCTATTTTTTTTGTATCTTGAAAGTTCATACAAGTGAATGATTTTTTCATTCTTGTATTCGATGTGCAACAAAACGGTGTTGTCATCAAGGGCATGAGGTAGTTTGTTGTTGATCTCAGGAAGCTCGGCTAAAAAGCTGCTCAGAAGGTAGTCCTTGAGACTGAGCGTCAGCGTTTTACTTTTGCTTTCTGGGGTTTCTGCTTTGTAGTTGAAGAACAATAAGCAGGAAGTAACTGCCAGAACTATTGCAGCGATTGCAAATTGCTTTTTCATCAAAATCAGGCAGCTACCTTGAGATGAATGGGTGGAATTCATCTCAAGTATTGCAAATTATTTAGTTTGAGCCTTCTTTGATTGTTTTGTCTTCGCCCATGATCATCTTGATCACAGGGGGATATTGGTAT